>WLHA01000139.1 GCA_009702955.1 Actinomycetota bacterium | reverse complement strand
TGCAGTGAGCGCTCTACCTCTCTTGCTCAGCACACGGTGGTGACAACTCTCGAGCTACGCGTCGGCGAGCAATTTGTGCGAGTCACTCACGACATCGACAACCGAGCGAGAGACCACAGAGTGAGGGCGCACTTCCCATTGCCTAAACGAGTCAGTGGATCAAGCGCGGACTGTGCATTTGCAGTAGTTGAGCGCGGCCTCGAGACCGAGGGCGGCCCACATGAATACGCGCTCCCAACATGGGTCTCTCGCAGATTTGTCGATTGCTCAGACGGTGCACAGGGGCTCGGGCTTGTGCACGATGGGCTCCTTGAGTACGAGGTTGTAAACGATGGAACCGAGTTAGCTCTCACGCTTCTTCGATCGGTTGGTTACCTATCTCGTTCAGAGATGAAACTGAGACCCAATCCTGCAGGGCCGCTGTTACCGGTCGAGGGGGCGCAACTACAGAAGCGACTCCAAATGCAGTACTGCGTCGTTGCGCACTCCGGAGATTGGGTGAGTGCAGATATGAACAGCATTGCGGACAGATTCCTAATTCCTCTCGAGACCGCAAGTGCAACTGGTTCGGCATCAGCAGACCGCGAGGCAACAGGGAGCGCTCTCCAAGTTACAGGTGCAGTCGTATCGACCCTTAGAAGAGAGGGCGGTGCGCTGATCCTTAGAGCCTTCAACCCACTTAAAACACCGGCGCTGCTAGAGGTATCCGTAAGCGAGAGACCAATCCAGGGCGAGGTCGTAGACCTAATCGGGGAGGCGCTCGCTCCATTCACCGGCGCGCTCGCACTACGGCCGAACGAGATTGTTACTGTGAGATTGGCGGATTAACCGGCTCCGAGAGCAGTGCGTCTCCACTCAATTCCCTGCTTGACCACTGCGAGTCAAGACCAGGTGCGGTTACAACCAATCCCTCAGCCGCACCGGTTACCTCCCAAAGAAGAGCAGGGCGCGAACCGTGCCAGCGCAGTGCAAATGAGACCAGACCATGTCGCGTTGGCGCTGCGTGTACCTCTACGGGCTGGCCGTACCACTCCGATGGGAAGACACTTAATAGCGCTACTCCATCCTCGGTATCGCATACGAGACCTTGGCGTAGCGCAACCAAGAACTCTGAAGGCGCACTCGGCCATGACGGCACAACCAAGAACGCGCCTTCCGGAGTCTCGATGCTTGCGGCAACCTCTGTAGCTATAGGTCGCCGGCGAGCCTTGCGCCTATCCATAAGGCGCAGTCCGTGCCATGCGTACTCGGCCTCAGAATCGAAACCCCAGTCCTCAAGTGCCGCTACCTCAACAGGGCCGCCGTCTGCATTCAATAGAACTTGAGAACGCGACAGCATGACCCGATCCATGAGGCGTTGGTCTGGGAGCACCACACGTGTTGCGCGGTCGAGCAATGCAAGCCAACCTCGAGCGGCGTCGTCTGCGCTGGGTAACTCAGCGAGCGCAACCGCATCGGGCCATTCTTCACCAAGTGCAAGAGCGATACGCATGCGCGCGGCGTGCGCGAGCGGGTACATGATTACGACCTCTAGTCCATTGGAGTCTTCGCTAGAAGGAAATGGACCGGTCTTAGCAAGCCCCTCTACAACGGCATCTATCGCTGGCAGCTCCCCTGCACTCGATACAAACCAGCGAGATGGAGCGAACGGCAAAACCAAGGCTGGGGTGCCATCGATGACCAAAGTGGTTCCGTCGAGCGAGACGCTGCGCACCGGCTTTGAGACGCTCCCCTTTATGGTGAAAGCAATTACCACGGCACCTGGCGAACGGTTCTGAATATCAACCACGATCAATCCAGCAGCGCCGGAGACTCCATAGACGCGCTGAATGATGTTGCCATTGGGGACATGCACCAATGTCTCAAGCACCGGTGCAGACTCAACAGCGCTCTGGCGCACAGAGGATTCTCGGGCCGGCACGTGCCATCGGTCGTCTCCCCCGATCCACCAATCAAGGCTCCACGCATTATCGATAGGAGAGACCGCTCCGCGTTCATCTACCTCAGCCCGCGCTGCAGAGCCAATAGTCCCCACAAGAGTTCGGCGAGACTCGTCATTTCTCTCGGCCTTATTACTCTTCTTACCCATCAAGACCCGCTCACCCAAGACCCGCTCACCCAAGACCCGCTCACCCAAGACCATGCATCTCTGAGGTGGCTCCGCGCATCATTAGGGCCGGGACAATCTCGTCTGGGCGCCTACCGTCATAAAGGACAGCACCAACCTGCTCGGCGATGGGCATCTCAAGTGAATGAAGCGCTGCGAGATCAAGAACTGCGCGCGTTGTCTTCACTCCCTCAGCAACCATATGCATCTCGTTGACCACATCCTCAAGGCTACGGCCGCGACCCAGCTCAACCCCCACCGTGCGATTACGGCTCTTGTCACTTATGCAGGTAGCCACAAGATCGCCCATGCCTGCAAGCCCTGAGAAGGTAAGCGGACTCCCACCTAGAGCAATCCCTAGGCGCGCCAACTCTGCGAGGCCTCGTGTGATCAGCGCGGCAATTGTGTTGTCTCCATAACCCAGCCCATGCGCAACTCCAGCGGCAATAGCCATCACATTCTTCAGGGCACCAGCAATCTCACACCCCACGACATCTGGATTCGTATAGACCCTAAATGTTGCGCTCATAAACGCAGCCTGCACCTGCTCCGCTCGCCCGCCGTCAGGGATCGCTACAACCGAGGCTGCCGGCTGCCCCTCCGCTACCTCGCGCGCCAAGTTCGGGCCGGTCAAGACTCCAATTGCATTCAGGTCATGACTGTGGTCGTGCCTGTGGTCGCCAGAAGAGAGCACTTCATGTGCAACCTGGGTCATCCGCAGCAGAGTGCCCTGCTCCACGCCCTTCACGAGACTGATAACTGTCGCCCCGCTATCGATCGAGCTAGCTGCAGAAGCAAGCACCGCCCTAAAGCCATGCGAAGGAACACCAATTGCAACAATATCTGCGCCCCTGCACGCCGCTTCAAGATCAGAGGTATAAGTCATCTCTGGGAGATCAATCCCCGGCAAGTAGGCATTGTTCTGGGAGTCTCTCTGCATCGCTGCGCTGAGCTCTTCGCTGCGCGCCCAGAGAGTCGTCTCGACATTCTTAGCAGCGAGCGCCGCTACTGCTGTTCCCCATGAGCCGGCACCAATCACAGCAACTTTCATGCTTCCCCTCCGCTTGGGCGCATTATCGCCGAGTCTGGCGAACGCTCCCACCAATCGTCACCCTCGCCAGCGCGCTGCGGGTAGATGGCGCGCGCTCGCGAAACGCATCCGCATATTGCGCTCATCACGCGGTCAGTTGCCGCGTGAACATCCTCTTCAGGCGAGATCAGAACCGGCTCCCTAATAACAACGCTTACCGCTATTCCAGTTCGCCAATGAGCGGGTCGACCCTTGAAGAGAATCCGATGGGCACCCCATACTCCTACCGGAACCACAGCAACACCAGATGCTGCTGCTAGCCGCGCAGTGCCTGTGCGACCCTGCATGGGCTCTAGGTCAAGAGAGATTGTCCCCTCTGGAAATACAACAACGCACTCCCCCGACCTGACGGCCTTAACCGCACCATCCAACGCGTCGGCGGCATCGACCGATCCGCGTGCTACCGGAATCTGGCCAGCAGCGCGCAGGAACGTGCCGAGCACTGGTTTGGCAAATAACTCTTCTTTGGCAAGGTAACGAACACGACGCTTCTGTTTGTCGGCAACCACTGCGAGGACAAGCGGATCGAGGTACGAGATGTGGTTAGAGGCCAGGATCACCCCTCCCGACTGCGGAATCTGCTCTAGCCCCTCAGTGCTCCAGCGCACTCCAAATCTGAGGGCAGGGCGCACTACAGCGAGCACAGCAGGGTAAGCAATCTCCACAATCTGTAGCATACGGAACCCCATGCACCCCGCGACGACCGATGCAGACATATTGCCTTCAATCCCAACAGGCATAGTCATCCCTATTCGCGCATTTACAGATGGAATGGCCCGACTCTCCTCTGTACTCAGCCCTAACCAGAGAGCAGATTTAGGGCGTGATCTCGCAGGACGCGTAATTGATGCCGCATCGAATTTTAAATATGTCGTAGTCACAAGCGCACCTGAGGTAATTGAGTGGTGCGAGGAGATCGGCCATCCCTGGATCGTTGACCCTGGATCACTAAATGCATCCGCCAACTCCGGACGCGAGTGGTGCATATCTCAAGGATTAGAGCGAGTAATCATCGCCCACGCAGACCTACCAGGCGCTACCAAAGATGCATTTGAGCAGGTAGCAAGGTGCGAAGCTGCCGAGAATCAGCGCAACGCCTGCGTGATCGTCGCGTGCCATCGAAATGACGGCACTCCGGTTATGGGTATCCCCGTGGATGCTGAGTTTGGTTTCGCCTATGGGCCAGGGTCTTTTCAACTTCACCTTGAGGTGGCGCGCAATTGCGGGCTCGAGATTCAAGTGCTCACCATTCCTGAACTCGCCTATGACATTGACATGCCCGAAGATCTCTCAGCATTGGGTTATTCAGTTTCGTCTGTAAGCGATCGAGACAACTCTGAGGAGACTCCATGAACCCCATCGATACTCCACGCAGCGCGCTCGCTATCGGGTCGCACCCAGACGACATTGAGTTCGGAGCAGGTGCCACACTCGCACGCTGGGCCGAGAACGGATGCGAAGTTCACCTTCTAGTACTCACCGATGGCTCAAAGGGATCCTGGGACGGAGCGGCAGACCTTGAGGCTCTCATCGCGACTAGAGAACGAGAGGCGCAGGCCGCAGCAGACCAACTCGGAGCCAAGTCTCTGACTCTCCTCGGCTACCCAGATGGCGAGCTCCAGAGCGGAATGCCAGAGCGTGAGGCTGTCTGCAGAGTGATCCGCTCAACGCGGCCTCAGGTACTCCTTGGCCATGATCCATGGCGGCGTTATCGGCTCCACCCAGATCA
>WLHA01000138.1 GCA_009702955.1 Actinomycetota bacterium | reverse complement strand
AGTCGTCATCAACCAATCCGAGGGTCGGAGGTGCCCACGCGACGAGCGTCTCAGTGGCACCAGCAGATGCACCGGTGGTCTCAGGGTGCGTAGCGGTGACAGAGACAACTAGATCTTTGGGGGCTCCAGGAGTAACTCGGAATGCTGCCGAGTTTGACCATGGACCCGCACCAATACCATTGACGGCTCTCACTCGGTACATGCAGGATGTGCCGCCGGTACAAGATGATGAAGCTGTATAGGTAGGCCCAGCTTCGCCGCTAGAAACTGCGACCCAAGACCCGCCATCGATTCGCTTCTCTACCGAGAAAGTGGAGGCGAGCCCACCGCTACGGCTAGGGGTTTTCCATGTCAGGTCTACGTCAGAGAAGTTGGTGCTGACCGCACGGAGGCTTCGGGGGGCAGATGGAGCACTCCAGACGATCCGCGCCTCAGTACTCGCCACGCTTGTTCCTGCAGAGTTCTTTGCAAAAATTTTGTATGCGCATATATCTGGGTAGGTTGCGGTGCAGGTTTTAGTGGCGCGTAGAGCAACTGAATTAGTTGGCGTTGCGGCAGAGAAGGTGCCGGTTGTTCCACCAACAACTGGTGCACTTGCGACCAAGTAGGTTGTGAGTCCGCCACCCAAATCAGCGGGAGCGCTCCATGTGAGCTTCACCTCGCCAACTTTGGGGCCAGGGACTGCTGCAGGCGATGTAGGCGAACCGGGGGTGGTCGATGCACCGGCGAGACTCGCCGCAACCAGAATGGCACCTGTGCCTATGAGCGTTGCCAGGCCCACGCCAAATCTTGAGAAACGCCTAAGCCTCTGCTGGCTGATCTCCACAACGCCCCCATTAGATATGTATTTGAAACTGCTGTATTCGAATCTGTAAACCCGTGTTTTCTACCACTTAGAGTGGGGAATCGCAACTATCGACAATCGCTACTATCGACCATTGCTACTGCATAAACATACGTTGTTCCTCATAAACATCTCAAATAGGCATCTTTGGTGGCAAACCAGCGTCATGTGCGCCTCTCAAAAGAAAAACCCTAGGATGTGCTTAGCAAAATCCGGCGGAGCAATTCCGGGCAGTGAAGTTGCCGATGGAGTCCCAAGGTAATGAGCCCGATCAATCAAGAGCCGAGCGCAAGAGACTCAGGGGATACTCGACCTGTAGAGATCGATGCTGTCGTAACTCGCCTCGGCGCTCGCATGGTCATCGGCGAAGGAATGCTCGCATCTCCAGATCAATTTATTAAGGCGATGGCCGTGAGCCCCGATGGCTTCTCCATTTGGGACGCTTTGCGATCGTCGGATGGTTCGATACGTGACTTTGAGTTTCGCTTCATGAACTCCGCCGCAGCAGAGATGCTGCGCCGCAGTCCGTCTGATCTAGTCGGATGCCTCTGCTCCGAAGTTTTTGCGGAGTCCTCCAAACATTTGATTTCACGCTGGGGAGATGCAGTAGAACGAGCTGGGCAATTCCATGAGGAGATTGCAATCTCTGTTCGCGGGGAGAGGCGCTGGATTCATCAGCAAGTTCTCTCTATCGGGGAGGCCGTAGTAGTAGTTAGTCAAGATGTTACGGAGCGGCGCTTAGCGCAGAACGCTCTAGAACGAATGGCGCTACACGATCCGTTGACCGGACTCCCTAACCGAGCACTTGCTGCGGACAGAATCGGTTGGTCGCTTGCACAGCAGCGGCGAGTGGGCGGCGTAACCGCTGTGATGTTCGTTGATTTAGACCACTTCAAACGTGTGAACGACTCGCTTGGCCATGCAATAGGAGATCACGTTCTCGTGGAGGTTGCCTCACGCATTCGCGCAGCGGTCCCTGCAGAAGCGGTAGTGGCGAGGCTTGGCGGAGATGAATTCCTTATATGTGCTCATCTCCCTAGCGAAGAAACAGCAATGCTCATAGCAGAGCAAGCGCGAAAAGCTCTCGATGAACCTATCCGTAAGGCCGGTCGAAGCATAAATATCTCGTGCTCGATAGGTGTTGCATGCACGTCTAGCTCGCGTGAGCCTGAGGAATTGATTCGCAACGCTGATCGTGCCTCTTACGAAGCTAAGGGCAATGGCCGATCAAGGGTTTCGTTATTTGACGAGGCAATGCGTGATCGTATTAACGATGATATGCATATCGAATCCGAGTTCAAAGCAGCTCTCGTGGAGGACCAACTCGAGATTCATTATCAGCCAGTTATTGATACCCGCACTGGTCGGGCATCAGAGGCTGAGGCGCTAGTCAGATGGCGCCACCCTCAACGCGGCCTTCTCTATCCAGATTCTTTTATCGATGTTGCAGAGGAATCGGGCCTTGTGGTCCCGCTCGGCGATTGGGTCGCTGCGGAGGCTGCTCGACAGATCTCTGAATGGGACAGCACGGGGACTCCTATCGATCGCATATGGATAAATATGAGTGCTGCAGAGCTTGCTCACCCAGGGTACGGCGAGAGAATGTCGAATTACGCGGCGGAGAACGGCCTCGAGGCTTCGCGAATTGGTGTCGAACTCACCGAACGCGTACTGCTTGATGAAGCTTTGGAGGCAGGTGGAGAGTTGGCTGACCTTGCGCGTCGAGGGTTTCCAATTGCAATAGATGACTTCGGTGTTGGGTTCTCCTCACTTCGTTATCTGCAAGTGCACCCGGTCCACACTCTGAAGATCGACCGAGCGTTCGTCAGTACTGTTGACCTAGGCCCTCGTGAAACCGCTATTCCAAATGCCGTGGTACGCCTAGGGCACGGCCTCGGCTTCCGTGTCACGGCCGAGTGTGTGGAGACGAGGTCCCAAGCTGCTCGTTTGTTGGAGCTTGGGTGCGATCATTTGAGCGGATTCCTATTCGCGCCACCAACACCGCCAGGCGATTTCGCACAGGCAGCCAGAGAAGCAGAGTCCGTCTTCGCAAAGCTATAGAACTTGCTCTCTACGCTCGCTGGGGGATAATGACACCATGGACGTACACCTCCTCGATGGCACTTACGAACTCTTCCGCCACCACTTTGCATTGCCCTCAAGTATCGACAGCAAAGGTATCGAGATTGCAGCAGTTCGCGGTGTCCTGAACTCTGTAGTGACGATGCTTGACGAGGGTGTTACCCATATCGCCGTAGCTACTGACCATACGGTTGACTCTTTTCGAAACGCTATGTATGCCGGGTACAAAACCGGAGAGGGTTTAGAGGAGGAGCTATTCCTGCAGTTCGCGATTCTTGAAGATGCACTCAGTTCATTGGGAATATGCGTCTTGGCCATGACTGAATATGAAGCCGACGATGCAATGGCATCGGCTGCGCGAATCGCAGGCATAGATGAGCGTGTAGCGCGAGTCCATCTCTGTACCCCAGATAAGGATCTTTCTCAGTGCGTAGAGGGCGATCGCATCGTTCAAGTCGATCGCCGCCGAGGGGAAGTACGGAACGCCGATGGGGTCCGTGCCAAATTTGGTGTCTCCCCCGAATCGATACCCGATTGGCTTGCCCTGACAGGCGATACAGCAGACGGATTCCCCGGCTTAAAGGGTTGGGGAGCGAAATCTTCCGCAGTTGTACTCGAAGAATATCTTCACCTTGAGAACATTCCGCGCGACCCCTCGCAATGGAAAGTGCAGGTTCGGAGCGCTGTAAAACTCGCCGAGACCCTTGACGCATCATTTGATGACGCACTCTTGTTTCGCGATTTGGCAACGCTGAGATACGACGCGATATCGAGTGGCGTAGACGATTGGGTATGGACTGGCCCGCGCAGCGACTTTCAGAGTTGGTGCGAGCGTCTAGGTCTAGGCCGATTACCGCAGCGTGTTGAAAGCATTTTGAAGCAGCGGTAAATATTCGAAAACTTTGCTAGCTCTCTTCTAGCCGAGACTTCGAATCAACTCTGGTGCATCTGGCGCATCCCTGCGTTGCAGAAACTGCTCCCTTGGCACAACCCCGCTTGGCCCTGCGAATGATTGAGCGGATGTGATGGGCAATTCCTTAAGGTCGAGCGCCTCGTTGCCAGAGATAAACGCTCCAACTACATTCTCTGATAGGGCGCAACCGATTGGTGCAACCCCGACGGCGGGGTAATCGGAGAGCAGATCGAAGGAGTCAAATATCTTTGGGGTTACAAAAACTCTTCCGCCCCCCGAAACGACGATTGGTACAAGCACGCAGGCGGGGTCAAGTGCGGCTACCTCCACTGCACCAATTACGCGTATCGGCCTCGATTCCTCTCGTAGTGACCGGCTGAGATTGTTATCGTCACCGGTGCGCATTACAACGATTTCGCGCCCCGCAGAGATCTCAGCAAGGGCGCTCATGGTCTGTGACCACCCAAGACTCAATACAGGCCGTTCGTCTGCCCCTAACGGCGCGTGCCCAATCCAAGTGTTTAGGTAAGACGCTGTTGCGTCATTGCGTATCTGATCCCAGGTATCCCATGCCACCATTCGCGGCTCCATTGATCCAATGACGCGGCTACATACCCACCAAAGCCTCGCTGAATATGGGTGATAGGAGAGCAATCTGCGGCATGCTACGACGAGCCCAGCAGGGTCATCATCAAAGTCGGCCAAACAATCAATCGCCTCAAGAAGAAGCGACTCCTCGTCTATGCCCTTTGTCCAGCGAGCAATAGCGCGCAGGCGTTCGAAAGGCTGCATGGAAACAGATTCCTACTTAAACCGGTTTCGGCTCTTTTGGAAGGCCCAACACTCGCTCGCCAACAATGTTGCGCATTACTTCATCTGTGCCGCCGGCGATCCGCATTCCGGGTACTCCTAGAACAAACTCGTTCCACGCGTAGGTTCCCCACTCGCCAGTATCTGCAATCATCCGCGGTCCGAGCATCTCTCCTAAGAGCTGCGATATGAGTGACATATTCTCGGTGAGCGCCAACTTCGCTATTGACATCTCTGGCCCCGGGAGTTGGCCTAGGCGGATCTTTGCCATCGCCCTGAGGTT
>WLHA01000137.1 GCA_009702955.1 Actinomycetota bacterium | reverse complement strand
GCCGAGGATGCTCTGCTTCGACACGAAATCGAGCCGGAGTCCTCTGCCCCAAAAACTGAGATTGCTGCTCGACGAGCAAGTCGTGAGATGCGCGAAACGGGCAAGTCGGAGTTCGCTTCGTTCGACCCAGTTCGCATATATCTCCGAGAGATCGGGCGCGTTCCTCTCCTGAGTGCTGCGCAGGAGGTAACTCTCGCTCAACGCCTCGAGGCAGGAGAGCAAGCACGTGAGCGTCTTTCATTTGTTGAGGAGTCAGGCATCGCAGGAGTTCTTGAGCATGAGGAAGAGGAGAGTCTCTCGGCGGTTGTTGCTGACGGCGATCTTGCTAGGGCCCAGCTCATAGAGGCCAACCTTCGGTTAGTCGTATCAATTGCTAAACGCTATGTAGGTAGAGGCATGGTCCTTCTTGACCTTGTCCAAGAAGGCAACATTGGTTTGATGCGAGCTGTTAGCAAGTTCGATTACTCAAAGGGTTTTAAGTTCTCTACCTATGCAACTTGGTGGATCCGTCAGGCAATTACTCGATCAATTGCCGATCAAGGAAGAACTATTCGAATCCCTGTCCACATGGTGGAGACTATGCAGAAGGTCTCGCAGTCTCAGAGACGTTTGCTCTCTGAACTCAACCGCGAACCAACGATTGAGGAGATCGCTAAAGATGTTGAGCTAACTCCTGATCGCGTTGTGGAGATTATGGGCCTGGGGCAAGACCCAATCTCGCTAGAGGCCCCTGTAGGCGACGATGGTGGATCCTCCGTAGGCGATTATGTTGCTGACCCGAATGCCGTCGCACCCTCGATAGCGGCCGACCTCGCTCAACTGCAGCAAGATATTCGAGATGCACTCGGAGAGCTAGGGGAGCGAGAGCGTGAGGTTGTGATCATGCGCTTCGGCCTCGTCGATGGCGAGATGCGCACACTCGATGAGGTCGGGAGAGCATTCGGCGTTACTCGAGAGCGAATTCGCCAGATCGAGTCCAAGACTCTCGCGAAGCTTCGTCACCCAACGCGCAAGAGCGCTCGTCTCCGAGAGTACCTACCCGAGCTCTAACTGAATTGCTCGGGTTTAGCGCTATTGCTTCGCGTTACCGAACAGGTGTTGCTATGTCTTCGTCGAGAACTATGACGCGCAGGTGCGGTCCGTCGTCCTGGCGCATGCGCTCAACGCCCAACTCGACAACAGCCTGAAGCCTGTCAAAAATCCGGCTGTCACGAAGGTGCTCGAGGCCGTTACGGAGCTGGTCGTATCCAGTTGTGCCTGCTCGTGAGCCCGCGTAGTAGCCGGCGGCGAATCCAATTATGAGGCTGTAGCGAAATTTCATAGCCCTTTGCTACTAGAAAATTCAGCGCTGCGCACTTCAGGCTGAGATGAAACGCTTGGGAGGTGCGGGGCAGGACCTCTCGGACGAGGGAGCGGATGGGGCAGCGGACGAGTTACGGGACGAGTATTGGGGCATCAACTGCTCCATGGCTTGGCGAAATATTGGGCCTTTCCTTCTGTGATGCGTCGGGTGGCGTCGGGCAGGTACGTGGCTGGTAATGTGGCTCCCTCATGCCCCTAGGGCGTGGATTCCGGGGTAGCTCAATTGGCAGAGCGAGCGGCTGTTAACCGCTAGGTTGAGAGTTCGAGTCTCTCCCCCGGAGCTTTGTGCGCCCGACCCATCTGGGTCGGGCGTTCTCGCGCCTCGCACCCGTTATTCTGTGCTCCTCTGCTCTACGATGCAGAGTCCGGGGCCGTAGCTCAGTGGTTAGAGCAGGGGACTCATAATCCCTCGGTCGAAGGTTCGATCCCTTCCGGCCCCACTCATTTTCTTGGCAGCTGCCCTCTGGCTCGCTCTACGGTGAATTCTCTGCGTAGGTAATCGCAGGAGGCTCAGGGAATTGCCGCTCCGCTGGGTGCGTGGGCATCGTACTTCCGTCGGCGAGCAACAAAATGGGCGCATCGGGATTGGGCGCATCGGGATTGGGCGCATCGGGAATGGGTGTATCGAATTGGTGCAGGTCTCTATGGGGCAGATGGCCCAGAAAGCCCAGATTGCTGGTTCAGTAGATCGGTTCGAGGGCCGATAACCCCAGCAATGATTTGCCGAGAGTCCCAGCACTTATACCAACAGCGCAGTTAGCGAAACCCGAAATGAGCGCACCGTCATAAAGCTCGGAGTGATTTGATAATGAATCGAGTGAGACCACTGATGGGCATTACTGCTCATCGGCTGCCGATTTTTGCTGCCTCGGTTCTCGGCGCGCTTATTGCCTTTACTTGTGTAACTCCAATCTTCGCTACTGCAAGTTTTGCGAGTACATCTGCTGCCGCTCCGAGCGCAGCACTCGAGGCTCGAGTCTCGAGTCAGCTCGACACGATCGAACGCCGTGCGCAACGAGATGGGTCGGTGCCGGTCATCGTGCGCGTTGCAACCAGCGAAGCGAATCCGACGATCCATGACGCGCAAGGCGAGGTTATCCAGAGCCTGAAGGGGAGTAGCGCTGATGTAGAGCGAAGGTATTCTTCGATTCCTGCGCTCGCGTTAACTCTCGACGTTGATGGCATAAATCTTCTGAGGTCTGCGACCGGTATCGTCGGGATAACGCTCGACCGTCCAGCAACCTCTGAACTCCTTAACTCCGTCCCTTCTATCGGTGGTGCTGCAGCGCGGGACGCTGGAGCGCTTGGGCGCGCCGCTACCGTCGCGATCCTCGATACCGGCGTCGATGGATCTCACCCAATGCTCGCGGGCAAAGTCGTCGGCGAGGCATGTTTCTCTCGTGGCGGTAACTGCCCGAACAACGCAACCGTTATGTACGGGGCTGGCTCGGGTGCACCGTGCTCTTACTCTTCGCAATGCTCCCACGGGACCCATGTCGCTGGAATTGCCGCTGGAGATACTTCGTCTCGAAAAGGAGTTGCGCCGTCAGCGACAGTGCTAGCCGTACAGATTTTCTCCTCTTATAACGGCTCGATCGTCTCCTGGACCTCTGATCAGATGGCCGGTCTCGACTGGGTATACGCGCAGCGAGAAAACTTTACAATTGCGGCGGTAAATCTGAGCCTTGGCTTCTCGCTTTATTCCGATCGCGCAACGTGTGACTCCGACGCCACGAACTCTGGGTACATGGCAGCGGTCAATCGTCTTCGATCGGTCGGCATTGCAACTGTTGCGGCTGCGGGTAACGACGGTAACTCTGGGAGCATGGCGTTCCCTGCGTGCATGACCGGCGTTTACGGCGTAGGGAGTGTTAGCAACTCGAATGTTGTCTCCTCGTTCTCGAACCGCAACTCCATGACTTCATATTTCGCTCCCGGAGAGTCCATCACCTCCTCTGTTCCAGGAGGTGGCTACGCAAGCTCGACGGGTACTTCGATGGCGACTCCGCACGTTGTTGGAGCGTTTGCGCTTCTCCGGGTTGCGTACCCAAACGACACGCTCACTGAGACCGCTGCTCGCCTAGCTGCAACGGGAACGCTTCCATCGGGCGACTCATATGGAAAACCTCGAATCGATATCTGGGCAGCGGTTGGTCTGGATTCATTCGCTCGCGCACTACCGCTATCGCCGGCGTTGTCGTCTCCGGTCAGTGCCTCGACAGTTAGCGCGACGCGCGAGACGGGCGAGCCTCTCCACGCAGGTGCGACTAGCTCAGGGTCGCTTTGGTGGGCCTTCACCGCTCCTAGCGCAGGAACACTTGGGCTAGCGACGATCGGGTCAGCGATCGACAGCGTCATGGGTGTCTACACCGGCAACGCGGTAGATGCGCTCGGGGAGGTTGCCTCCTCTGACAATATTTCTGGTGGAACCTCGAGTGCGGTCTCATTTACAGCGATCGCAGGGGAAAGGTATTTGATAGCGGTAGCGGGCAAGGGTGCAGCTTCGGGGAGGGTCTCGCTCTCTTTAACTTGGCTCCCGTCCGGCGGGTATCACCCAATATCCCCGGTGCGGGTTCTCGACACACGCGTCTCCGGCGGTGCTATTCGTCAGGGCGAGACGCGCCCGCTTGGGATGCTCAGCACTGCAGGTATTCCCGCCACTGGGGTGAGTGCTGTTGCTGCAAACCTCACGATCACAGGTGGAACTGCTCCGTCGTTCCTAACAGTCTCGCCGCTCGGGGTCTCTCGCCCAACTGCTTCAACTCTTAATTGGCTCCCTAATCAGACGCGCTCCAACCTCACTCAGACCGCGCTTGGAATCTATGGGGCGGTCAGCTTCTTTAACGCTGCAGGCTCTGTTCACCTAGTGGTCGATGTCGTCGGTTGGTATGACGACGGTGGGGTGCAGCGCGCGGGTGGAAGCGAGTTCCATGCGCTTTCGCCAAGTCGGATACTTGATACACGTAGTGCAGTCGGCTCAGTAGATTCGCCACTCGGTGCAGGAGAGACGCGTTCGCTGACGGTTGCCGGGCACGGTGGGGTACCCGCTAACGGAGCAACGGCTGCAGTGATCAACTTTACAGTTACCGACTCTACGGCGCCGTCGTTCCTAACTGTATGGCCAGCCGGAGAGACTCGCCCTCAAGCCTCAAGCCTCAACTGGCCTGCGGCGGCGACACGACCGAATTTAGTCATCGCTTCGTTGAGTGCTGATGGCATGGTCGAGTTGTTCAATCTCACTGGGGACGTTGAGGTAGTTGCAGATGTCGTTGGTTGGTATGGCGCTGATCCGGGTGACAGTTTCGTAGCTCAGGCCCCTGTTCGCGTTATCGATACTCGTGACAGCAATGCTCCGATTGGTCAGGGGGAGTCTCGCTCTCTAACAATTGCAGGAGCCGCCGGGGTACCAGCGTGGGCGACTGCTGTTGTCTTCAATCTGACCGCCACACGCTCTGATGCACCCACTTTTATAACTGCTTCACCTGCTGGAGTAGTTCGGCCTCTGGCCTCAAACCTCAACGTATTCACGGGAGAGACGGCCCCCAATCTTGTAGTCGTACCGATCGGGGCAGCAGGTGCTGTCTCGCTC
>WLHA01000136.1 GCA_009702955.1 Actinomycetota bacterium | reverse complement strand
GGGAGTTGGCAGATGCTCGCGGATTAGATGCGGTCTGCGTGACATTCGATCGTCATCCGGCGCAAGTAGTGCGCCCAGACTCCGCTCCGCGTCTACTCACAGGGCTAGATCACAAACTCGAACTGATTGCAGCTACCGAGCTTGCAGACATAGTTGTTGTCATTGGATTCGATGAGGAGCGCTCTCAGGAGTCGGCAGAGGATTTTGTAGCAGAGGTACTAGTGGAGCGCCTCGGTGCGCGCCTCGTTGTAGTTGGTGCCGATTTTCACTTCGGGCACAATCGTGCTGGGAATGTAGCGATGCTCGATGAGGTAGGCGCCGACCTTGGTTTTGAGGTTCTCGGCCTAGGGCTAGTCGCGCCCCCCGATGATCCGGGCCATGTGGCTTACTCCTCCACACGAATTCGCCAACTTCTCTCGACAGGGGATGTTCGTGGGAGCTCGGCGATGCTCGGGCGACCCCATGAGGTACGCGGGGTAGTCGCCCATGGCGATGCTCGCGGCCGCGAGATCGGGTTCCCGACGGCAAATGTATTGGTCTCCGAGGAGATCCTCCTGCCCTCAGACGGCATCTATGCGGGTTCCCTCATAACTAGCGATGGGGTCGAGCACCCATCGGCGATAAGCCTTGGGCGCCGCCCGACCTTCTATGCAGATCAGGGATACTCCCTGCTAGAGGCGCATCTGCTTGATTTTGAGGGCGACCTATATGACCAGGCAGTAGCGGTGCGCTTTATTGAGTGGATCAGGGGCGAGGAGAGGTTCGACTCCGTGGAGGACCTAATTGCCCAGATTCAGAGAGACTGCGACAAGGCCAGAGAAATCCTTGGCCGCTGAGGCCTCGGTTCCCCATAACCAGACCCATATCTAGAGTCTTGGAGCCTCCCATTAGGTAGTCCTAATGGGTCCGAGAGGCCGGCAAGGCTGCGTGCGTGCTACCCTCATCCGGTTCCCCAGATAGTTGGGGAGGCCCGATTGAGGGCCGATCATCTCCACCTCCCATCCACATCCGAAGGAAAAGTTTTCAGCGCGTATGCCGAACAAGACCGCAACAATCACCGAGCACCGCCTCCACGAGACCGACACCGGATCTCCCGAGGTGCAGGTAGCGATCCTTACGGAGCGCATCAACCATCTGACTGAGCACTTGAAGATCCACAAGAAGGATCATCACTCACGTCGTGGTTTGCTCATCCTTGTAGGTCGCCGTAGGCGCCTACTTAACTATCTGACCAACAATGACATTGCGCGTTATCGCGTTCTCATTGCGAAGTTAGGCCTCCGTCGGTAACGACGGATACCGGGAGCGGCGAGTGCCGCTCCCTTTCCACATCGGCACCCGATCGCGGGAGTCGATGCCACCCACCACGCGAGCCCCGGTAGGGGGTTGTCAGTGGCCAGGGTTTGAGACGATCTTCTTCTCCTCGAGCCGTGACCACTGGGAACCGCCACCCCTCGCAACCAAAACGAGAGGAGCGCGTTCCAATGACGGACGCCATCCGAGTCTCCGGCCCCATAAATGCTGCCGGACTCACAATGACATTAGAGACTGGCAAGCTTGCCAAACTCGCCGCAGGTGCTGTGCTAGTTACAGTCGGCGAGACAACACTTCTATCTACAGTCGCAACCTCAAAGCCGCGTGACGGCATTGACTTCTTCCCGCTAACGGTTGATGTCGAGGAGCGCATGTACGCAGCCGGCAAGATCCCCGGTTCGTTCTTCCGTCGTGAAGGTCGCCCTGGAGAGTCTGCAATTCTTACTTGCCGCCTCACCGACCGACCGCTTCGCCCAGCGTTCCCTGCCGACTTCCGCAATGAGGTTCAGGTAATTGCAACGATTCTTGGCGTAGACCTAATCAACCCGCACGACATCCCCTCCATCAACGGAGCATCGGCTGCGCTTACCGTCTCGGGAATCCCGTTCGACGGCCCAATCGGTGCAGTTCGTATGGCGCACCTTGATGGCGAGTGGGTTGCACACCCAAGCTACGCAGACGGAGATTCTTCAACCTTCGAGCTTGTTGTTGCTGGTCGTCGTACTGATAGTGGCGACATTGCAATCATGATGGTCGAGGCTGGTGGCACCGAGGGCTCATGGGAGCTCTACGAGGCCGGAGCACCGAAGGTGACCGAAGAGGTCATCGCCGGCGGACTCGATGCAGCGAAAGAGTGGATCGATGCTTCGATCGAACTTCAGCTCAATCTTCGTGCAGCAGTAGAGGCCGCAAATGGCCCCATCCCTCCAATCGCTTACGGCGCAAATGTCGATTACTCGGTAGAGGTATTCGAGGCAGTTGCAGGCGAGGCACGCGACTCGACCGCCAAGGCAATGGCGATCGCTGACAAGGCCGATCGCAATGATCGTCTCGCCGAGCTTGAGGCAGCACTCCTTGCAAACCTCGTCGGCAACTCAGATGCACCTGGTGTATTCAACGACCGTGCAGGTGAGGTTAAGAAGGCCTTCCGTTCGCTTCAGAAGGAAGTTGTACGTAGCCGCGTTGTTAACGAGGGTATTCGCATCGACGGCCGTGGAACAGCGGATCTTCGTCCGCTCTCTGCAGAGGTCGGCATCTTGAGCACCGCTCACGGCACTGGACTCTTCCAGCGTGGTGAGACTCAGGTTCTCTCGGTAACCACACTTGGTATGCCGCGTATGGAGCAGATGCTCGACACCATTGGTGTTGACGACCGCAAGCGCTACATGCACCACTACAACTTCACACCATTCTCCACCGGTGAGACCGGTCGCGTCGGCTCGCCGAAGCGTCGAGAGATTGGTCACGGTGCACTCGCTGAGCGTGCACTTGTACCCGTTGTCCCTTCAGCAATCGAGTGGCCTTACACGCTTAGAGTCGTCTCGGATGTTCTCGCATCCAACGGCTCAACCTCGATGGCATCTGTCTGTGGCTCAACACTTGCATTGCTCGACGCCGGCGTGCCCCTAAAGGCTCCGGTTGCTGGTATTGCGATGGGGCTTATCTACGCAGAAGGCAAGTACACGACCCTCACCGACATTCTCGGTGCAGAGGACGCGTTTGGTGACATGGACTTCAAGGTCGCTGGAACTGCAGAGTTTGTAACCGCACTCCAGCTCGACACGAAGATCGATGGCATCCCTGCTGATGTTCTCGCTAAGGCTCTTGCGCAGGCCAAAGATGCCCGCCTCAAGATCCTCAGCGTCATGGAGGAAGCAATCGGCACCCATCGCACAGAGGTTCGTGACTCTGCGCCCAAGATTGTCTCCTTTGAGATCCCGATCGACAAGATCGGCGAGGTCATCGGACCCAAGGGCAAGGTCATCAACACAATGCAGCAGGAGACAGGTGCAGATATTGCAGTCTCCGACGATGGCGTCGTTGGAACAGTAAGCATCGGTTCTAAGGACGGATCAAAGGTTGAGGAGGCTCGTCGCCGAATCATGTTGATTCTTGACCCTCCAACTGCAGATGTGGGCGAGGTCTACATGGGCCGCGTTGTAAACATCACCAAGTTCGGTGCCTTCGTCAACATCCTTCCTGGTCGTGATGGTCTTCTTCACATCTCCAAGATGGGTCGCGGCAAGCGCATCGACAAGGTTGAGGATGTATTCAGTCTCGGTGACGAGGTTGAGGTACGCGTCGACGACATCGATAACTCCGGCAAGCTCTCACTCTCCCTTGCGGGCGATGACACTGCAGCCGCTGGTTCCGATGAAGGTTCAAGTGAGCGTGCACCGCGTTCTGAGTCCCGCTCAGGTGGCGACTCTTCGGACGGCTCTCCCGCCCCAGAGCGCGAGCGTGCATCGTTCGAGCAGTCGTGGGACGAGCAGGCCTCTGGCCAGTTCGGCGACCTAGGCCCAGCGGCCGAGGGAGCACCTCGCGGTGGCGGAGACCGTGACGGACGTGGTGGAAACCGTGGTGGAAACCGCGGCGGGCGTCGTCGCTAACGATTTGGGTCTGCCGGAGATTGCTATCGAGCAGTCTCCGGCAAGACTAAACGCTTTGTCGTTAATGATGGCTTTAACTAGTGATGGGCAGAACTAGTGCGTAAGGCTCCGAATACTTCTTCAATCTTGGCTGCCGACTCAATTGTCCGCGGCACCCTCGGCAATGGCTTACGTGTTGTCACTGAGGAGATGCCCTCGCTTCGTTCTGTCGCGGTAGGTCTCTGGATCGGTACAGGCGGGATAGATGAACCTGAGAAGGTTCTAGGTGCGAGCCATTTTCTGGAGCACCTAGGTTTCAAGGGAACGAGTCGTCGCTCCGCTATCGAGATCGCGCAGGAAATTGAGTCCATCGGTGGAGACATGAATGCTTTCACCGCGCATGAACTCACATGTTTCTATGTTCGCGTTCCAGATGTGCACCTTGAGCTCGCGATCGACATGCTTACCGATGTTGTCTGGTCGCCCACGCTTGACACTGCTGACGTAGATCAAGAGCGCGAAGTCATTCTCGAAGAGATTCGAATGCGCGATGACCAGCCCGATGATGTCGTACATGAAACATTCATGGAGGCAATGTTTGCAGGGCATCCGCTATCTCGTTCCGTGCTCGGTACTCCTGAGTCGGTCGCAGCAATGACCCGCGATGACATCGCTAATTACCATGCGGCTCACTATGTGCCTTCAAATACCGTCATTGCTGTTGCTGGGAATGCAACACACGAACAGATCACTGCTTTAGTTGAGGCTCGCCACCCTGATACTGGAGCGTCGCGGCCCAAGCGTGAAGCCGCTTCCATTGATCCGGTGCGCCCACTCATCGTTACAAGGCGCCCTAGCGAGCAGGCCCATGTTGTGCTTGGCCATAGGTCTTTTGCACGCGAGGATCCAGATCGTTATGCGCTAGCTGTTCTCAATCAGGCTCTAGGTGGGGGAATGGCATCTCGCCTATTCCAAGAGGTGCGCGAGAAGCGCGGCCTTGCTTACTCGGTCTACTCATTTAGGTCCGCGTACGCAGACGTCGGAGCGAT
>WLHA01000135.1 GCA_009702955.1 Actinomycetota bacterium | reverse complement strand
GGCCTTGCCGCTAACCTGCGTTGCCATGTCACAAGATGCGCTAGTCCTTACCGAGATCCACGACAACGGTGTTGCAGTAATTCGCCTCAACCGCCCTCCTATGAACCCGCTCTCCCAGGCATTGCTCCTCGAGCTTGCAGAGGCGGCTGAGCAACTCGCAGCGAATACTTCGGTGCGTGCAGTGCTCGTACTTGGTTCAGATCGTGCCCTCGCTGCCGGTGCTGACATCACGGAGTTCGGCGGACCAGAGGAGGGTGCGGTTATCGGTGCAGCGTTTAGGCGTGCCTTCGATGCAATTGCTGCGATCCCTTGTCCGGTAGTGGCTGGTGTTAGAGGCTTTGCACTCGGTGGGGGAATGGAGTTGGCACTTGCATGCGATCTTCGCGTCTGTGCTCCTAACGCTCGCTTTGGTCAGCCTGAGATTCTTCTCGGCATCATCCCCGGTGCAGGTGGAACGCAGCGTTTACCGCGACTCATTGGCCCCGCACGCGCTAAGGACCTGATCTGGACTGCGCGCCACGTGAAGGCTCAAGAGGCTCTAGAGATTGGCCTCGCCGATCGAATCTTTGATGGCGACGACTTTGAGGCAGAGGCTCTTAAGTTTGTTGGGCAGCTCGCGAGTGGCGCGACTGTTGCGATCTCCCTTGCGAAGAAGGCCGTGGACTCTGGATTAGATGTGACACTCGCCGAGGGGCTCGATATTGAGGCGGCGGCATTTACCGATCTTTTCTCAACAGAGGATGCGCAGCATGGTGTCGCATCATTCTTGGAGAACGGACCAGGTAAGGCGAAGTTCGTAGGTAGATAATCCCCGCCATATCTAGCTTTTTGGGGCTGTTTTCTGGGCTTTTTCTGGTTTGATTCTTCAGTGTCACACCCCTGTTCTAGAGTCGAACATATGTTCGACCGACTGGATCAACTCACCACAGAGCTCGAGGCCTGCTTTGCCTCAATGGAGGTTGACTGCTTCGATGGTGCTCGGGCTGCCCGATTGGTGAGCTCCGGTGAGCGCGTCCGGCGTCTCGGGGATGCGATCCGCACTATCGGTGTTGGGCAGGTAGAGCGCACGAATGGCTGGAAAGGCCAGGGCGCTAAGACCATTTCAGAGTGGCTCTCTACTGAAACTGACTGCGCTCACTATGAGGCGCAATCTGTAGTGGTCCTCGCTGGTCAACTGCAGCACTTGCCTGTTACTCAGGCTGCTCTGCGCTCTGGTGAGCTCTCTGGCGCACAGGCTGTGGAGGTTGCGCGTGGTGCGATCGTTGCACCTAATACGGAGACGCAACTCTTGAACCTCTCCAAGCATGTGACGGTGCGCGATCTGCGAGATGCATCTTCACGGGTAGTCGCAGCAGCCACAGATGAGGCGGAGCGACACAGGCAGGTTCATAAGTCGCGTTTCTTAAAATCCTGGACAGATATTGATGGTTCGTTCAATCTAAAAGCTCGCATGACTGTTGCTAACGGTGCGCTTGTAATGGCAGCACTCAAACCACTACAGGATGAGATATTTAAGGTGGCTCGCAAGAGTGGTGCGCATGAAAGACCGGAGGCCTACGCGGCTGACGCTCTAATGGTTCTCTGCGAGAAGACCAGCCACAGAGCCTCGGGGTCAAACGCTGGTGCGAACGCCACCGAGAAGAAGTCGAGTCGCCCTAACGCTGTGATCAATATTCGAGTCGACATTGACGCACTTAAGCGTGGGCGCACTGAACATGGCGAGGTCTGTGAGATTGCTGGGGTTGGGCCGATACCGGTGGCTACTGCTACCGAGTATTTGGGTAAAGCATTCTTGAAGCTGCTCGTAGTCGATGGAGTAGATATCAGGACGGTTGCGCATATGGGCAGGGCAATTCCGGCGCCATTGCGCACTGCTGTTGAGGAGCGCGACCGTGTCTGCCAGGTACCAACGTGTGACATGACTATTGGTCTAGAGATAGATCACATCAAACCCTTCGCTGAGGGAGGGGCTGCAAGCTTTGAGAACCTCGTGAGGCTCTGCAAACGACATCATCTCCAAAAAACACATGACGGTTACAGGCTCATCAAGATCCAAGCGAGCGCGGGCGAGATGGGTGTGACGGAGGATGCCAGGTGGGATTGGAGAGCACCACCCGACCTAAAGCGCACGGGGTAGGCGCTCTTGTGTACTGGCTCAACGTGCTGCGTTTTTAGATTGCAGATTGGAGCGCTGGTTGTCTGGGCGAACATGGTGCGTTGCTGAAATGCAGAGTAGGCGCGCTTGTGAACTGGCTCAACGTGCTGCGCTAAGTAACGAAAGTTAGGCGAGTCTCTCGGCTCTAGCTTTGAGGCGGCGGAGATTTGCGCGCCATACATACTTAAGTACAGGGCGTCCGAAGAACTCTCCGATTACTCCAGCCATCCACCAAGGGAAGTGCAGGGTCTCTTCCCAGCAGAAGATGGTGCGACCGCGCTCGTCGGCGCTCAGCATGAAGTCGCCGCCACCGGTAACCATCCCGCGATGCTCAATGCCCATACGTTTGCCGGGCTCCCATGCGGTCACAGTCATCACATCAACAGTCTTCAGCGGCCCAACCTTGGTGAGGCACTCAAACTGCGCCCCAACCCCACTCGTTTGATCGGAGGTAAAAGTGATCGACTCGGCATCGGCCATCCACTCAATATGTGTCGAAATGTCCTCAACTGCCGCCCAAGTCTCCTCGGGGGTGCAGTTGATTACCGTGCAGAGATGAATTCTCATGGTCGGATTTTAATGGTAACTAGGCCTTTTCTATGAAACGAGCAGGTCTCGGGACTCTACGCTGCAGATTATGAGACTTCGCTTCCTAGTTATCGGTGGTGGCCCCGCAGGCCACACGGCTGCGAGTACTGCAGCTGGGCTAGGTGCTGACGTAACCATCATCGAGCGTGATGTTCTTGGTGGGGCTGCACATCTCTGGGACTGCGTTCCGTCAAAGGCGATGATCGCTACAGGTGGAGAACTCGCCGCACTCGATCGCGCTGAGGGGATGGGGCTCGAGGCCACTGGGAGCATTGACCCCGCGGCGCTTAGAGTCCGCAACCGTTCGATTCAGACACACCTAAGTGGAGACGTAAAGCAACTTCTTGAGAGCCAGGGCGTGCGAATTCTCAGCGGGGTTGGACGGTTGGTCTCGCCTAATGAGGCGATCCTCGCGCATGACGGAGTCGAGGAGCGCGTCACCTTTGATGCAGCACTGCTCTCAACCGGCTCGCGTCCGAGAATCCCTGATTGGGCCGATGTCGATGGCGATCGCATACTCACAACACGCCAGGCATACCCGCCACCCGTAATCCCTGAGCACTTAGTTGTTATCGGCTCTGGTGTAACCGGTGTGGAGTTTGCGCACATGTTTAGAGCATTTGGTTCGAAGGTAAGCCTTGTCGTATCTCGTCAGCATGTACTGCCGAGCAAAGACCCTGAGGTTGCAGCAGTACTAGAGGAGTCATTTGTCTCGCGCGGCGTCGAGTTGCATAAGGGAGCGCGAGCCGAAGCCATTAAGCGGATTGAGAACGCAGAGTTTGACGGTGTTGAGGTGCAGTGCGCCGACGGACGAGTAGTACGCGGCTCGCATGCTCTTATCGCAATCGGCTCGACACCAAACTCCGACGGACTTGGTCTGGTAGAGGCCGGGATCACCGCAACGGAGTGGGGGACAGTCCCCGTCGACCATAACTGTCTCTCAAGTGCCCCCAATATCTACGCCGCTGGCGACTTGGCTGGAAAACTTCCGCTCTCAAGTGTCGCCGCGATGCAGGGGCGCAAGATCGCTGAGCACGCAATGGGGCTACATGCTCTCGCTCATCGGCACCTCGACTACGACAAGGCCGCCTCGGCGATCTTTACTGAGCCTGAGATTGCAGATGTAGGACTTGCAGAGGCAGATGCATTTGCGGCAGGGCGCAAGATCCGCGTCACCAAGGTGCCGTTTGCTGGAAATGCGAAGGCCCTGATCTCCGGCGATGCGCGTGGCTTCGTAAAAGTGATCTCCGACCCGGTGACAGGGGTTGTCTTAGGAGGGTCCATTGTTGGTGCGAATGCCGCGGAGTTAATCAGCGTGCTCGCCATTGCAGTTACCAACGGCCTTCGCACGCAGGACATTGTTGAGAGTCTCTTGGTGCACCCATCACTCGCCGAGGCAATCGTCGAGGCCTGCTTCTAGCGAGGCACGGTTCTTGCGATTACTCGATGATTATGAGTATGTCGCCGACGCTGACTTCAATATTGTCAGCTTCGGCTTGATGGGTATTGTGATTACTCGATGATTATGAGTATGTCGCCGGCGCTGACGTCAATATGGTCAGCTTCGGCTTGATGGGTATTGTGATTACTCGGCGTTTAATTGCTGATGATGAGTATGTCGCCGACGCTGACTTCAATATTGTCAGCTTCGGCTTGATGGGTATTGTGATTACTCGATGATTATGAGTATGTCGCCGGCGCTGACGGTCTTCCCAGCCTCGACGCGGAGCTCTTTGATTTTTCCACTCTGCTCTGCGTTGATGTGATTCTCCATCTTCATCGCCTCGAGCACGAGTAGTGAATCGCCGGCAGCAACCTCTTGGCCGACCTCAACAAGCACCTTCACAATTGTTCCCTGCATCGGTGCCGTGATGGTTCCGTTCCCACCAGCGCCACCTGATCCAGCTGCTGCAGGCTTGGGCTTAGAGGACTTCTTCGCTGATACGCCAGCAACAGGAGCCTCTGGGAGCCATACCTTTACAGCAAAGAGTCGACCGTCTACCTCAACAGGCACATCACGCGCCATGAGAGATGAGTCGCCGTCAGCAGGTGCACTCGACCCCGCACTACTCGTCAAACCGCTGAGGTCTACCTTCTCCTCAAGCCATCGTGTCGAGTGCTCGTTCGCTGCAAACTCTGGGTGCTCAAGGACAAGTCTCTGAGCGGGAATTGTTGTGTGTAGACCGTCAATCTCGAACTCTGAGAGGGCACGCAGCATG
>WLHA01000134.1 GCA_009702955.1 Actinomycetota bacterium | reverse complement strand
TGGGTTCGCTCTCGCTCCAACTGCTGAAGAAGTTGTCACATCAATAGTTGCAAGCGAGTACTCCTCCTACCGCGACCTGCCCGTAAACCTCTACCAGATCAACTGGAAGTATCGCGACGAGCTCCGCCCGCGTTTTGGCCTACTTAGGTCGCGAGAGTTTCTAATGAAGGACGCATATTCGTTCCACGTCGATGTAGAGGACCTTCGCAAGACCTACGCAGCAATGTATGAGGCATACGAGCGCATCTTTGCTCGTTGTGGTCTCACCGTTCGGGCCGTTGAGGCACAGGCCGGTGAGATAGGTGGAGACATCAATCACGAGTTCATGGCTGTGGCGCCTGTAGGTGAAGACGACTTTGTCTGGTGTCGCTCCTGTGACTATGCGGCGAACGTTGAGGCAGCAGTGCGATCGGCACTTGTGGCCCCTGGGTCTTCTGTGGACGCATCGATAGCTGCTCCCGAGGCTGTGCCCACGCCGGGAATGGGGAGCATCTCAGATGTCGCTGCACATCTAGGCGTCCCTGAGAACACACTTCTTAAGTCCATTGCATTTGATGTAGGTGGAAAACTTGCACTCGCTGTAGTACCTGGCGATCGTGAAGTGAATGAGTTTGCATTCAAGCGCGCAGTAGCGCCGCTCGCCGCTCGCTTGTATACAGATGAAGACTTTGCTCGTAACCCCGCGATCCCGAAGGGATTCATCGGCCCCGATCACTCAGAGGTATCGATTGTTGTTGCTGATCCATCTGTGCATGGCGGGCAGGGATGGGTCATTGGAGCAAACCGCGTTGAGGAGCACACGCGTAACGCTGTCCCAATGCGCGATTTTCGAATCGATGTCGTTGCAGACCTAGTAATCGTTGCAAGCGGAGATAGTTGCGCCCGCTGCGGTGGGGAGTTATCGGTAGACCGAGGAATCGAGGTTGGTCACGTATTCCAACTCGGCACTAAGTACTCAACTGCACTTGATGCCACGTATACCGATGATGCCGGTGCTCAGCACCCAATGGTGATGGGTTGTTACGGGGTCGGTGTCTCTCGAATAGTCGCTGCCGTTGTTGAGGAGCACTCGGATGAGAACGGGATCACATGGCCCGAGGGCCTAGCCCCATACGACGTTCAACTAATGGTGCTCGCCGGTAAGGGCGACGCCGGGGCCGGAGTAAAGGATGCTGCGGAGCGGCTCTATCGAGATCTCCAGGCTGCAGGCGTATCGGTCCTTTTTGACGATCGCGAGGCAAGCCCGGGAGTCAAGTTCGCTGATGCTGACCTTCTAGGGATGCCGGTTCAGATTGTGCTCGGGGCCAAAGGCCTTGCTCGAGGAGTTGCGGAGCGAAAGATTCGCGCCACAGGCGAGCGAGACGAGATTGCAATCGACGAGGTAGTCACGACCCTCTCTGGCCGCTGATACTGCGCGCCTCTCCGCGTCGGATGAGGTTGCTCTATTTGTCGAACAGCAGCCAGACCGGTTTTACGGAGTATTCCTGACTCTGTTCACGTAACCAACGCTCGCGCGCTCGTTGCTCCATAGTGCGCTATGTATCCGGCGGTGCTCTCCATGCCCACCGGGTCTGACCTGTATACACATGTATCTCTGGTGCGCAGTCTCCAGCGTGAGTCTTTACGAGTCTGTACCCGTCGTGCGTTTTTTGAAGGTGATGTCGTCTGCAGAGGCGCACGAGGTTCTCAAAGGATGCAGCTCCGCCCTCAGAGAAGGGTTTGATGTGGTCAATCTCGAGTCCGACGGTCATGTCGCATGTTGGTACTTGGCAGACACGATCTCGTTCCTCAACGGCCGTTCGCAGTGGTGCCGGGATTGCTCGGCCCATGTGAGCAACTGTCTTGATGTCGGTGCCATCGATCACCAGGAGTTTTAAGAATGCCTCGCCCAAGTATTCGGTAGCGGTAGCTACAGGTATTGGACCAACGCCAGCGATCTCGCAGACTTCTCCATGCTCGGTATGCCCGCGTTTGAGCGCATCTATATCGATGCGAATATTCATCACTGCGCTAGGTCGCGCGCTCTTAGCTGTATTGGCCCCTGCCGATGGAGCTGCGTGATTAGCCTTCTCGCATAGTGCCATTAGAGCGTCTGCGGCGTAGGCCTCTGGTCTTTCATGTTCACCACTCTTGCGAGCCGCCTTGAATATCTCATCCTGTATCGGCTTTAGCGCTGCCATTACGAGCGCGCCATTGGCAACGGTCATGCGCGCTTTTAGATTGAACGAACCATCAAGATCTGTCCATGTCTTCAAGTATCGACTCTTATGAACCTGCCTGTGTCGTTCCGCCTCATCAGTGGCAGCTGCAACTACGCGGGACGTTGCATCGCGTAGATCGCGCACCGTCGCGTGGCGAGAGAGATTTATGAGTTGTGTCTCCGTATTAGGAGCAACGATTGCACCGCGCGCTACCTCAACGGCCTGAGTACCCGAGAGATCTCCAGAGAGCAACGCAGCCGTTGTAACAGGCAGGTGTTGGAGTTGATTGGCCAACAACACCACAGACTGAGCCTCGTAGTGAGCACAATCTGTCTCGGTAGAGAGCCACTCAGAAATACTCTTGGCGCCTTCACCCTTCCAAGCGTTAGTGCGCTCTACTTGGCCGACTGCCACAGTGCGCAGAGAATCGCCAGCTCTACGGACTCGCTCGGCGATCTCCACTAATGCGCGAGCGCCGCCAGCATCAACGCAATCAACGTCGATAGAGGAGATGTAGGTCTGGAGCTCTGTGGTTAGTTGATTCAATCGGTCGAACATATGTTCGACTCTAAAACAGGGGTGTGACAAGTAAGAGCTCAAGCGACGAAATCCAGTCCGTCGACCCAGATGGGAGCCCTGCCGACCAGCGCGAAATCTCCACGACATAGGCCAAGACCTAGGGGATTAGAGCGGTGCAGCGCTAACTATTGGCGTCCTGTGGCCTCCCATGGCCTCCCGCGGTCTCTGGTGGGTCTCTGGGGCCAGAGTCGCAGGCGGTGAGTCTGTTAACCTGTACGGAGTTAGGTCGTCCATCAGGCTCTCTCGCCAGACAGACGTGGGCTTCATGCCCACGTTTTTTATTTGTCGGGGCAGTTTTTGTTGTGGCGGAGAAGAATTACTTGCCTTAAGGAGGTGTTGAGATCATGGGAGAGCGGAGTGACCGACTCGATGACCTACGCACAAATCTTGAGGGCCCGCTTGCAGAGATCGGCATTGACCTCTTCGACATCATTCGAAATGGCACCGATCGCGCAACAGTGATTCAGGTAATCGTCGACCGCCCAGGCGGAGTAGATCTCGAGGCAGTTACAGATGCCACCAGAGTGATCTCCCCTCTGCTCGACGCATGGGGTCGCCTTGATGGCGCCTACACACTCGAGGTCTCCAGCCCAGGTCTGGAGCGTCCACTTAGGCGCCCCATTCACTTCACCGGGGCAATCGGAATGACCGTTGCAATTCGCAGCCGCGACGAAGCCGGGGTCGCTCAACGCGACCGTGGCGTCTTAATTAGCGCTGACGACGAAGGCTGCACCATTGATTCTGATGGTGCGCCTAAAACATTCACATACAACCGCATCGAGCAGGCCCGCACCATATTTGAGTGGGGACCAGCCGAGAAGCCAGGTAAGGGAACCAAGCCTGGCCGCCCCAAGAAGGAGATGTCACCCCGATGAATCGCGACATGATGGACGCCCTACGCGAGATTGCGCTAGACCGCGGAATCTCTGAAGACATCATGCTTGAAGCGCTTGCAAACGCGCTCGTAACTGCATACAAGCGGATGCCAAATGCTGCTGAAGAGGCACTTGTAGAGATCGATACCGAGACTGGGGAGATTCATGTAATCGCTCAGGAACTCGACGAGGATGGCCATGTCGTTCGTGAGTGGGATGACACTCCAAGCGACTTCGGCCGTATCGCTGCTCAGACTGCAAAACAAGTCATTCTGCAGCGCATTCGCGAGGCAGAGCGCGAAATGAAGTACGAGGAGTATGCCGGCCGAGAGGGCGACATCGTTACAGGAATTATCCAGCAGACCGACCAGCGCTACACGCTCTTGGATCTCGGCAAGGTTGAGGCTCTATTGCCTCAGGCCGAGCAAGTTCAGAACGAGCGCTACGACCATGGAAGCCGACTCAAGGCGTACATCGTCGAGGTTCGCAAGACCGCTAAAGGCCCTCAAATTGTTGTCTCCCGCACTCACCCTGGGTTTGTAAAAAGACTATTCGAGCTTGAGGTTCCTGAGATTCTTGATGGTGTAGTTGAGCTCAAGGCCGTTGCGCGTGAGCCTGGGCATCGCACCAAGATTGCTGTTGCTTCAAATGACCCCAACGTCGACCCGGTCGGCGCATGCGTAGGTGCACGAGGCGCACGTGTTCGCATGGTCGTTAACGAGATGCACTCCGAGAAGGTTGACATCGTTCCTTATGTTGAGGATCAGGCCGAGTTTGTAACTCGTGCACTAGCCCCAGCGAAGGTTAAAGAGGTTCGACTTCACGAGGACACCGGTACCGCAGAGGTAATCGTCCCCGACTTCCAGCTCTCTCTTGCCATTGGTAAGGAGGGTCAGAACGCTCGTCTCGCAGCACGACTCACCGGATGGCGCGTCGACATTAAGAGCGAGTCGCAGTTGGCAGAGGAAGAGGCCGGCGGCAGTGTTGATTATGCCGAGGGCGACTGGGTCCAGGATGGAACCGGCGAACTTGTTTGGCAGCCTGCCGAGGGCGGAGAGTCAATCTCAGCAGCAGCAGCCGGGTACGCGGGTGCAGAGCTAAGCGACACGCCAGCAGATGCAGCCGAGGCTGGAGATGCCGGAGAGTCGCCAGCAGTTGAGGCAGTCGTTGAGCCGGAGACCACGTCAGAGACGACGCCAGAGGTTGAAGAGACTGAAACTGGAGATGCCGAGCCCGCGGAGGGGGAGGCGTAGCCACTAAACCGCGCCGCACCTGTGTGGGCTGCCGACGGATCTCCGACCAAGATTCACTAATCCGAATCGT
>WLHA01000133.1 GCA_009702955.1 Actinomycetota bacterium | reverse complement strand
CTGCTGGTTAAAGACCTCTGCAGATCGCTCAACTACAGGATTAGGGAATCCTCCAACTACTGGCTGTGCGGGTAGAAGTATCTCCTGTACAAAAGTCTCCATGTGCTCCTTCGAGTCCCATACCGCGGTGATCAAAAACCCACCCTCGCTCGGGCCAGCCACGTGATACTGCTGCCCAATCGGAAGACCCTCTTTTGGATGTACAGCTGCGATCTCAGCGCTGTAATTCTCCTCAGTCGCTCCTGGCCAGAAATGCACTAATAGATACGCCATGAATCCTCCTAAGGATCTCAGTAATTTGAAATGGAAGACGTAGTAGACCACAGTTCGAGGCAAACCTGTCGGTGGGCAACAATGCGCCGGCAAGTGCCGCTACGTTTACAGCGTTGATCAAAATGAAAATGCGGAGGCGGCAATGGTGCTAGCTAGCGATATCCCTATTGCGAATACACCACCTGGTGGATTCGGCGACACATTCCCTCCGATGGTGCTTGATCGCTGCACCGAGCCAATCGTCGAAGGTGCACCAGACCTACGCGGTCTCTGGCAGGTAGTTAGCGCCGAGCGAGCCGGTATAGCGGTAGAGGCAGGCGATCCGATCCTCACTTATGTAGAGCGCATTGAGCAGTGCGGTAATCGCATTGTCGATATGGGTGGCGGAACTATTGCTGATGCGCGCGCAGATGGGACCGAAGAGAACGGGGTACACGATGTCTCTGTCTTTGACTTCACGACCCCGATACATGTCATCGCGTCTTATGAAGATGGGGTCTTTATTCTTCGCCCAGTCGGGATGCCCGGCATTGAGGTAACGCGCAGGCTCGACGAGAACGGGCAGATGATCTGGACACGACCAGATGGTGGCGGGTTAGTAGCCACACTCAATCGCATCGGCGACGGTGCTGGCACTCCTCTAAATACCTTCGTTCGCTGAGTAGCAGGCGCCCTGAGGCTCGGGCACACACCGTCTTGAGGCAAGAATATGCAGATGAAGATCCGCCGTGCTCAACCTGATGATGCTGAGGTGCTTGCATTGGTTGCGCGGCGCTCTATTCAAATCTCGGCATCGCTCTGGTACTCCCAAGAACATCTTGATCAGTGGGCGAGTGCATTCTCTGGCGAGTCCGTGCTTGGCGCTATTGCAGATTCCGTTGTATTGGTTGCCGAAGACGCCGATTGCGTTCGAGGCTTCGCGAGTCTCGTCGCCTCTCCTACAGCTCGCTGCGACCTAAATCTCCTATACGTCGATCCACACTTCACTAGACGAGGAGTTGCTCGAGCCCTCATCGATGCCGTCGAGGAGCAGGCAAGGGTTAACGATGTTTCCGAACTCTGGGTAGACGCGTCAATACCAGCAGCCATTGTCTTTGAACACCTTGGCTACCAAGTACGTGAGAGATACGCCAAGCGCCTTGGCGAACTCGCCTACGAGAACACATGGCTAAGCCGTCGTCTCTGAATCAAGAGCAGTTGAACTAGGGAGCGATCAACGCGCGCAGTGCCGCGTGAGTTGCGAGACAAAGAAACGGGGCGCTCCTAGTGGAACGCCCCGCTCTCCAATTAAACCAAAACTCTGACGGTTTAGGTGCTGGCCTGCAGTTCTATGACACCAGAGCCGAAGCGCATCTCTCCTGACGCCTCGGGCTTGTCGTGGACTGTTCGCATTCCGGTCATCCGATCGCCTTTGATTTCCCAACGAGTTGAGGAGGTCGCATCGGCCACAACCATCGCTGTTCCGTCGCTCAGAAGGGTCCCAACGGCTCGCGACTCGTGGTTTCCGGTCATGAAGAGCAGTTCGAGATTGCGGCCTGATTGTCGAAGCACCTCCATGGTCAGTGGGAAATCAACGACGTTGCGCCACTCAGGTTCTAACTCTGCATGCAGGTGGTACTCGGGGTGGTGAAGGCTTGTAACCCCCCAGGATGTGCTGGTTGCGACTCCGGTCCAAAGGGTGGGGAGTATGCGCACTTCAGGTGTTGTCTCTGCGGCCATGATGTTTGATCTCCTGTCCTGTTTGGAGTGTGAATTTAAAATCGTAGACCACCTATTCCTTGGGGGAAACATCCGCGAGTCCAAACTCAAGGGACCTTCAACAATGTTTAGCGATACCCTCAAAGTATGGACATAGTCATTCACCACTTAACGCTGACTGTTAGTAACGCCGACACCTCAGCTAATTGGTACCAGGAATTGCTTGGTAAGGCGTCTGTAATCAGCCGTCAACTAGAGGGCGCTAAGCGCATCCGGATGCAGTGGGATTCTGGATTAGTGATTGGCGTAACGGAGTTTGACTCAAAGGCAGGGAGCCAAGTTTTCTCGCATCTCAACGTTGGTCTGGACCACATTGGATTGCAGTGCGCGAGTCTCGAAGAAATTCAAATCTGGTCAGAGAAACTAAAGCGGCTGGGTTTTGAACATGGACCGATCGAAGACGCACCCTACGGTTGGGCAGTCACCGCAAGAGACCCAGACAATATTCCCGTTGAGTTCTACTGCCCAAAATAGAGAGGAGCAATCATGAGTATCGGAACCAAGGATGATCCATGGAGGCTGAGCACCCCACCGGGCAGCTCTGCGTACGAGATGTACCGAGATCAAGAGGCTGATCCAAACGAACTCATCTGCCAGGTGGGATCAACCAAGCTCGTCTACTTATGGCGAGCAGTCGAGGACCTTCACACATGGCTCATCGCGCAAGGAGATTGGGTTCTGCTCGGCGCTTCGGATGAGAAGAAGGATCCAGCACCTGGAACCGTAGAAGCATTTGGACGAGCAACTGATAATCCGGTCGGTGGCTGGTACGGACTTCGAAAGGGCTACCGCGGAAGGTTTGGTATGTACCTTCCTCCCTTGTTGGAGATTCTCGGCCTTGCCGAACTCACTCACGACGCGCGCAACAACAGCATGCGCGGCTTGGCATGATCGAGACTCGAGTGATCTAAGGGGCCTCTCGTTTTTCGGCTCAGCAACCTAGCTACGTGACCATATGAGATACCATATGGTTATGCCCAGACGCCAAGTGCTTGTCCAGCTCGATGACGAGCTTGTTGCCCAACTCGACCGAATCGCCCTTGAACACGGCACAAATCGCTCTGAGTTGTTACGCCAGGGAGCACTTGCTGTCATCAGGGCTGACGACCTCCGGTTGGCAGATGACGCGCTGCAAGCCTCCTATCGGATGACTCCTCAGGATCCTGCCATCGTTGAGTCTGCGCGAAGGCTGGCTGCCGAGACAATGCCAACGTGGTGAAGCGCGGCGATGTTGTTTGGGCGGACCTTGGTGACCCTGCAGGGCGACGACCCGTCTGCGTTCTGACAAGAGATGCCGCCATTGAAGTGCTGACTGCAGTGACATGCGCACCGATTACTCGCACGATTAGGGGAATTCGATCGGAGGTTGAAGTTGGACCGGAGGAAGGCCTGCCCGAAACTTGTGTTATCGCATGCGACAACCTCGTGACTATTCCGAAGTCGGCATTCGATGATCGGGCCGTTGGAGAACTTGGCCTCGCTCAGCGAGCCTCGTTAGACAAAGCACTTCGCTACGCCCTAGACATTCAATACTGAAGACACTCAATGATGAAGACACACAAACACTGACTCTGTTGCCTCGATGTGTGAAGCGTGAGTCGCGAGAGTTCGAATACGTCGCGTCGACAAAAACGCGTTAGTTCTGCTTACCTACATTGACATCGCTTCATAAATTTCGATGGAGCCGCCACTCTTAAAAATGGGGCAACCTGCAACAATCTCGCCGGCATGCTCGAGACTTGTGGCGTCGAGAACCGTGAAGCCAGTCAGCGCTGTATCAACCTCTCCCACGGTTCCATCAGAGAGAAGGGCTATGGAACTCCCGAAAGGGTTGCCGAAATCAGTAACGGATGCGGCTATCGAACCATTCCATCCACAGTTTCATGGAGGCCTCCTGAGCCTCTGTGTTGTAGTCGGAATCCCCGCCCTTGTAGGTCACAACAAACTTTCCCATCTCATTCTCCCTTCGTTAATGGAATTGGATTTAGAAAGTCCTGCCGAGAGCGAATATTAACGAAATCGGTCTGCGTTTTCCACCGGCTTTTCCATTGCGGATTTACCGAGCCGCACCTAGAAGAGTCAGGCCGTCCGCAACATTGACCAGACTTCTGGCCCGTCGGGAGCAACCCTCTTGGAGCCGATGACGTCAAAGCCGAAGTGCTGATAGAACGCGACATTCAGCGGAGTGGAGGTCTCAAGATAAGTATCCAATTCCGCCATCGCAGGTGAGCGGAGAGCCGCCGTCAGCGTTTGTGTTCCAAACCCCTGGCCTTGCACCTCCGGCAGAGTCCCGATTGTTGCAAGCTGAACGTGGCGAAATTTAGGGCGAAGGGCATGGATAGCCTCGTCCGCGTCGAGTGACGCTTGGTGGCGCCCCCCTTCGTATTTCGCCGCTGCTCTTCTGCTCTGCTCTTCAACTGCCGGGGGAATAAAGGTAGCGCTATCCATCATGACCAGTACCGAGACGATGTCGTCTCCAGTTTTGCTGACCCAGACCTCGCCATACGGGTAACCGAGGAGCTCTAGCGCCGCGCGCTGTAGCTCCGTGACCCGGTGGAGGCGATCATCCTCTTGAACTGTCCACCGGATCCACGGATAGTCGACGAATGCCGCGGCAAGCACCTCGCTGGCCTTCCTGAGCTCTGACAAAGTCGCAAGTCGCGTTTCAACATTCATACAAAAATTATGACATGGCAGATTCCGAAGATCGACTTGATTTCGCGTCGGCGACGGAACCCTCACTTGGCTCCTTACCGAGACGAGTTCCAAGTTAAACCGCTGACATGGGAATACGTTCTACTTCTCACAACTTGGTGGAGATAATGGGGCTCGAACCCCGACGCCTTGGCTCTCGACTACTAAGACGCTATAACTCTTTACATGACTACGATTCCCATCGCCACTGCCCGGGCAAATCTTTCTCAGTTGGTCGAGGATGCGAGTTCAACTCATGAGCGCATCGAGATAACGAAAAACGGTCGAAGGGCAGCGGT
>WLHA01000132.1 GCA_009702955.1 Actinomycetota bacterium | reverse complement strand
GCCTTAGTTTTTATTGCTTTCATCGTTATCGCCTTCACACAGTTCAGGCACCCAGGCGCGTATCACCTACAGGCCGCTAGTCAGATTGACCTCGCTGTAGTCGCTGCAGGAATGCTGGGAGCATGCGTGGGGTTTCTCTGGTGGAACGCGTTGCCGGCTCGCGTCTTCATGGGCGACACTGGAGCGCTTGCTCTCGGAGCGGCTATTGCCGGCTTGGCGATCCTGACCCAGACAATTCTTCTCCTACCTATTCTCGGCGGTCTTTACATAGTCGAGACGATGAGTGTGATCCTGCAGGTAATCTCGTTCAGAGGGTTTGGTCGCAGAATCTTTCTCATGTCTCCTATCCATCATCACTTTGAACTCCTGGGGTGGCCTGAGTCGAGTGTCGTAGTGAGGTTCTGGATACTCGCCGGTTTCTCTATGGCCTTGGGACTCGGTCTTTTCTACGCAGACTTCTTGAGAATGCCCGGGCTCATCGGATGAGCAGGCAGAGGCAGTTCGCGTGAGAAACGAAGGGTTCTTTCTATGAGCGCTGAAGCACGCGATTGGAGTGGCAAGAGCGTGCTGGTAGTCGGGCTTCGAATGACCGGATCTGCGGTAGCTCGCTCGTTCTTATCGCGCGGTGCTCAAGTGACTGTGGTGGAGGAGAGGCCAAGCTCTCCGGGTTATGCGGAGCTGCGAAATGAGTTACTCGCAGCCGGCGCGCGGATCGTTGAGTCGCCTGAGGAGCGGGAGTGGAGTTCACTCGTAGCTGGTGTTGACCTATTAGTTCCTAGTCCGGGGGTGCCGCCTTCTCATCCGGTGATGATCGCTGCCGTAAAGCAGGGAGTAACCGTGCGAGGCGACATTGACCTCGCCGTCGGGGAATCGTTGGTGCCTGTTGTAGCGGTTACCGGGACTAATGGCAAGACCACAGTTACCACTCTCATCGCGGCGATGCTTGAGGCGACCGGGCTACGCGCTGGAGCAGCTGGAAACATCGGTTGGGCAGTTATGGATGCGCAGCAAAGGGCCTTCGATGTGCTCGTTGTTGAGGTATCAAGTTTTCAGCTTCACTCGACCACAGAGACCTTCAGCCCGTCGGTCTCGGTTCTTCTCAATATTGCTGAAGACCACACGGACTGGCATGGGTCGTTCGCTCGATATACAGATGACAAGTCTCGGATATTTAGGTCTCAGGGCCCTGCGGACCTGCTCGTGTTCAACGCAGATGATCCAATAGTTGCGGCACTCGCTCTTGAGGCTCCTGGAAGGACTCTCTCCTTCTCAATTGATCCAGATGCGCAGTCTGGTTATCGGATTCGCAATGGAGAGCTAATAACCCCAGATGGGGCGCGGATTGCGAGAATCGCGGATCTTCCGCTGAAGGCACCGCACGATCTAGCCAATGCCCTTGCAGCCTCTGCGGCGGCGCTGAGCTCAGGCGCCAATATCGAGTCGGTGCATGCGGCCCTGCTTTCATTTGCGAGGCTCCACCACAGAGCCGAGCCCATAGGTGAGAATCAGGGCGTGGCATTCATTAACGACTCAAAGGCAACCAACCCGCACGCCACGATTACTGCAGTCGGTGGCTATGCGAGTTGTGTGCTTATTGCCGGTGGGCGCAATAAGGGGATTGACCTATCAATTCTCCGACCGCTCTCAAAGAACTTGAGGGGAGTAGTTGCGATCGGCGAGGCCGCACCCGAGATCGAGGCTGCTTTTGACGGAGCTACTCCGACGCGAGTCGCAACCAACATGAAGGATGCAGTCCGGTTTGCAGCGGAGATGTCCAAGCCCGGTGATGTTGTTCTGCTCTCCCCAGCCTGCGCATCTTTCGACTGGTATAAGTCATACGAAGAGCGTGGAGAATCGTTTGTCGCTGAGGTAGAGGCTTTCATATCAGGGGCAGACCAGTGACCTCGACCACATCAAAGCAGAGCTCTAAAAAGAAACGTCGAACTCCAGCGACGACTCGCAAGTCGCTCTTATTGATGAAGGTCAAGAGAAACACTCTTGCTACGCAGCTCTCAGTCTTGATTCTTTTCCTCTGCCTCATAGGCACAGCGATGGTGATGTCGGCATCTAGCGTCGAGTCGCTCAACGAGGGATCAGGTGCCTATGCGTTTGTGACGAAGCACCTTATGAATCTGACTTTTGGTGCGGTTGTCTTCTGGCTAATAAGCCGTTTCGATTATCGAAGATGGCTCGGTCTTGGCCCGATATTGCTAATCGGCGCGGTAGCGATGCTCATAGCGGTCCTAATTCCGGGTCTTGGAATTACTCATAGCGGAGCGCGTCGCTGGTTAGGGGCCGGGCCACTCGAGTTCCAGCCATCGGAGGCTGTGAAGTTTCCATTAGCAATTGTGCTCGCAGGGCTCCTCTCAGCACGTGAGAAGGCCGGAGAACTAAGGAGCATCCGCCGAACCTTGTTGCCGGTCGGTTTGATGACGATTTCGATTGCGTTCCTCGTTGTAGTCGAGCCTGACTTCGACTCAACGCTTGTTATCTTGGGTCTAGTAGCAGGGCTGCTCTTGCTGGTGGGGATTCCAAAGACATGGTTGTTGGGTGCAGCGGTGGGTGGCGCGGCACTGACCTATTACGAATTATCTGAACCATTTCGTCGCGCTCGGATGTTTGTCTTTGTGGACCCTTGGAAGGACGCCCTCGGCACTGGCTACCAGTCGATTGCCGGATATACGTCCCTTGCCCTAGGGGGTTGGTTCGGCGCAGGGCCAGGTGCAAGTACCGCTAAGTGGGGATTCCTCCCCGTTGCTTACTCTGACTTCGTATTCGCAGTTATTGGCGAGGAGTTCGGCGTGGCAGGTTGCCTTGTTGTCGTCTGCTTCTTTCTCGCATTCGGTGTGATCGGTTTCAAGATTGCATTGCGCGCCCCCGATCGTTTCGGGACACTTCTAGCCGCTGGACTCACTCTCACAGTTCTGCTTCAAGCAGTAATTAATATCGGAATGGTTGTTGGGATCGTCCCTGTCTCTGGCTTGACCCTCCCATTTATCTCCTACGGCGGAACTTCACTAGTCCTAATGCTGAGCGCGGCAGGCATCCTCTGCAACATTGCTTACCAAGGCAGGCCCAGAGTCGTCTCAACAAAGGCAACGCCTAAAGCAAAATTATCCAGAGGGTGAAGAAGATCACGAACTCCACGGGTGACGAGAGTCGCGCATCAGGCGAAGCTCCAGACTCAGTCCGTCGATCCAATCGAATCAGTGTCGTGATCGCCGGAGGCGGTACCGGTGGGCACGTGTATCCAGCACTAGCTCTCGCAGATGCCCTCATTGAGAGGGGGGTAAGCGCAGAGAGAATCCACCTCATCGGAGCGCGTCGCGGGATCGAGGCACGGCTGTTTCCGGGAACTGCCTTTACCTTTACGCTGCTATCACTTCGTGGTCTCGATAGAGGCCGAAATCTCATTGCAGTCTGGCGAAATGTCGTTGCTATTGCATCTTTAACGCTCGGAGTTCTTCGAGTTGCGTGGAGGTTTCTCCGCAATCGCCCGCATTGCGTCGTCGGAGTCGGAGGATATGCGTCAGCTCCTTGTGTCGTAGCTGCAAGCATCCTGCGAATTCCTGTAGTGGTGCATGAGCAGAATGCTCTTCCTGGTCTAGTGAACCGCTGCGCTGTTCGACTCGGTGCACGCGCAGCAATTTCTCTGCCAGGGACGCCTCTGAAAGGCGGAGTGCTTACAGGCAACCCAGTTCGGCGGGAAATCTCTGAGGTTGTACGCAACACTGACCCGCTTAAGCCAGTGCTTGGGATCGTCGGCGGGAGTCTTGGTGCCGGGCGCCTCAACGATGCGGCGCTTGGGCTCGCATCGCGTTGGGGAACGCGCACTGATGTGAGTGTTCGGCACGTAACAGGTCCGCGCTTCTTGGAGTCATGCAAGAGCGTCTACGAGTCTCAACGTTCACCGGCTGATCTCCTAGATTTCCAGATTGTTGGATACGAGGAGCAGATCGAGACTCTCTACTCCGGAGTGTCGCTCCTCGTCTGCAGATCTGGAGCGCTTACGGTTGCTGAGATCTGCGCGGCCGGGGTGCCGTCAATCCTGATTCCATGGCCAGGTGCCGCAGGCGATCATCAGCGAGGAAATGCTGAGGCGCTGGTGAGGGCAGGTGGAGCGGTCCTTCTATTAGATGCCGATTGCGATGCTGCCAAACTCGATTCACTTGTATCTCCGTTACTTGCTGATGCTGAGCGGTTGGGGAGAATGAGTGCTGCTGCGCTGGAGCTTGCACTCCCTGACGCGGCCCGTGATCTTGCGATTCTCGTGGAGGAGTTTGCCGATGCCAGCACCTGAGCAAGAAGGACGCCTGGACCTGTCGTTCCTTAGGACTATCCACATTGTCGGAGTCGCTGGTCACGGAATGAGCGCACTTGCGGCAGTGCTTGCAGAACTCGGCCACCATGTATCTGGGACAGATATCGCACCAAGCCGACGGATGGAGCGACTCTCGCTTCTCGGGGTCACATGCAGCGTCGGCCAACGCCCAGAGAACATTCCAGCGAACTGCGATGCCGTTGTTATCTCGACCGCCGTGCCTCTTACCAATATCGAGGTAGCCACAGCTAACGAGCGTGGTATCCGAGTATTTCACCGCTCCGATGCACTCGCAGGAGTAGTTGCCCAACGCCGCGGAATAGGCGTGGCAGGAACGCACGGCAAGACAACGACATCTTCGATGGTCACATTGATAATGCGCGCAGCAGGTATGAATCCTTCGTTCGTAATTGGAAGCGAACTCAATGAGGTGGGTACCAACGCCGCTATGGACTCAGGCGATTGGCTTGTTGTCGAGTCCGACGAGAGCGACGGATCGTTCTTGAAGTTCGATCTCAATGCTGCGATCATCACCAACATTGAGAAAGATCACCTTGGTTTCTGGTCCACGATGGATCGGTTAGAGGCAGGTTTTGAAGTTTTCGCTTCGCACGTCGATGGTCCGGTGATCTTCTGTGCCGATGACCCTGTAACTTCTAGGTTGGCTGAGATTCACCCCAACGCTGTTACCTATGGCTGGGCCGAGGATGCAGATTATCG
>WLHA01000131.1 GCA_009702955.1 Actinomycetota bacterium | reverse complement strand
TCGATGGTTGATGTCGCTGCACTTCAAGCGCGTGCGTACCTCGAGTCAAGCGGCCGTAGCGAACGTGATCTTGCTGAGGTAGTGGCGCAGGCGATGCGAAACGCGCGCAGCACGCCTCAGGCGGTTAGGTCTGGTGAGCCAACAATTGAGGAGTTGCTTGCTGCACCTCATGTCGCCTCTCCACTGCGAGATGCAGATATTTTTCCCACAACGGATGGCGTTGCGGTGATCGTGCTAGCGGCGGGTGACCTCGCTCGTAGTGTTAACAAGCGACCAGCTTGGATACGCGGATTAGACCATCGAATCGAGCCGCATTCGCTCGGAGCGCGCGATCTAACTCGCTCTGAATCGACAGCGCTCGCTGCGAAGCATGCTGGTGTTGCTTCAGGGCCGATAGATGTCGCTGAGGTACATGCTCAGTTCAGTCACGAGGTCTTGATTCTCAGCGAAGCACTCGGTGTTGATCCCTCCATTGTGAACCCATCCGGAGGTCCATTGGCGGCCAACGGGATTATGTCGGCTGGTCTCGTGAGAATCGGTGAGGTTGCGCGACGCATCATGGATGGAACCGCGAACCGAGGTGTTGCCCATGCAACATCCGGGCCTGGATTGCAGCAGAACCTCGTATGCGTTTTGGAAGGTGAATAGAGATGTCAAAGAACGCTGTAGCAGTAGTAGGTGTTGGGCAGACGCATCATCGTTCGTCTCGCAAGGACGTATCGATGGCGGGTCTAGTTCGGGAGGCCGCAGTTGAGGCTCTCGAGGATGCAGGGATGACATGGAGCGACATCGACGCTGTAGTTGTCGGTAAGGCCCCAGATATGTTTGAGGGCGTCGCTATGCCAGAGCTTTACCTAGCGGATGCTTTAGGTGCAGTTGGAAAGCCAATGCTTCGTGTGCATACGGCCGGAAGTGTGGGTGGATCAACAGCGATTGTCGCGGCGAAACTCGTACAAGCCGGAATACACGAACGCGTCCTTACGGTTGCTTATGAGAAGCAATCTGAGAGCAACGCAACATGGGGACTCTCGGTTCCTATGCCGTTCTCGCCGCCACTTGTTGCGGGAGCTGGCGGTTACTTTGCTCCGATGATTCGCGCTTATATGACGCGATCAGGTGCGCCTCGAGAGAGCGGGCATCTAGTTGCAGTAAAAGACCGACTCAACGCAGTTAGAAATCCCCGAGCCCACCTACACATGCCTGAGATCACGTTGAAGATGGTTGAGGAGTCTTGGTTGCTCTGGGATCCACTGCGGTACCTCGACACATGCCCATCATCTGACGGGGCAATGGCGATGGTGTTGGGTAGCGAGAAGGTCGCAGCCGCGGCACCGAACCCTGTTGCTTGGGTTCATGGAATGGCGATGCGCAGCGAGCCGACAATGTTTGCTCGACGCGACCAGATCAACCCTCAAGCAGGTAGGGACTGCGCTGCCGATGTGTATCGACAGGCCGGAATCTCTGACCCGAGACGCGATCTCGACTGTGCAGAGGTTTACGTTCCGTTCTCATGGTACGAGCCGATGTGGCTAGAGAACCTTGGCTTCTGCGCCGAGGGCGACGGATGGAAATTAACTGCAGAGGGCGCCACAGCCTTCGACGGAGATATCCCGTGGAACCCATCTGGGGGAGTTCTCTCATCCAATCCAATCGGAGCCTCCGGAATGATTCGATTTGGTGAGGTTGCTCAGCAGGTGCGTGGCGCTGCGGGGGGTCATCAGGTAGAACTGAAGACCGGCAAAGCTCTTGGGCATGCTTATGGCGGAGGCTCACAGTTCTTCTCCATGTGGGTAGTTGGCGCCAAGAAACCTGAGTGACCTAGTGAGCGGCGCTGCATCGAAACCCGTTGATTCAATTGGATCGATACCGATTCCATTTGGGTGGTTCCGTGTTGCAGACTCTGCAGATCTGAACTCTGGCGAAGTAATTGCGCTACGTGCCTGCGCTAGGGAACTAGTCGTATGGCGAACCGCTGACGGCGAGGCCGTCTGTGCAGATGCCTTCTGTCCGCATCTCGGTGCCCACTTAGGAATGGGCGGGCGAGTTGTTGGCGATTCGCTGGTATGTCCATTCCACGGATGGAGTTTTGATACTGGCGGCAAAAACTGCGACATTCCATATAGCGATCGCACGAATGGTCGAGCGCAACTTTTGACGCACCCTGTAGTGGAGCGCAATGGGTTTGTTCTGGCGTGGATCCACCCCGAAGGATCAGCACCGACTTTTGATATTCCGGAATTACCCGAGGTGCTTGACCCTGAGTTCCTGCCCTACATCGTCTCGTCATACATTGTGAATACCTCGGTGCAGGAGATGGGGGAGAACGCTGTCGACCGTTGCCATTTTCCCAGTGTGCATTTAAATAAGGTGCCGCCAGAGATAATTGAGTACGACACCACCTCTGATATTGCTCGAATACTCTCCCGTTTGCTGTTGATTACGCCTTACGGGGATTTTCCAGGCGAGATAGAGATACACCAATATGGCCCCGGCTTCTCTGCGACACGGTTTAGAGGATTCGTAGATACTCTGCTCGTCGCTACTCAAACCCCCATCGATGTCAACCAATGTGAACTGCGGTTCTACTTCACAGTGAGAAGAACTGGATACGGTGAGAGCAGCGAGGAGGAGGCACGCGCACTTGCTCTGGTTTATACAGGGCACATTGATGAGCAGGCCAGAGAGGACATCCCGATTTGGGAGAACAAGGCGTACATAGAGAGCCCTGCGCTCTCTGATGTTGACGGGCCGATCCTCGAGTACCGCCGTTGGGCTCAGCGCTTCCATTCAAACCTGAGTTAATTCCGAGTCCTTAGGGAAAAGGCGCCGGCAGGTGCCCACAAAATAATGGAAGAGATCAGGATTATTCCCCTCCTTGCCTCGCATAGGGCCCGTAATCCTGCGATACTCAAGCCCTCGCCGCTCGGCGTCATTTAGGGGGAAATAGATGCAATCCAAGTTCTTTGTTAAAACAGTTATCTGCGCCACCGCTTTAGCACTTGTTGCTGCGGGATGTAGCAGAAGCGACTCCGGCCCAGAAAACGCCGGTACCACCGGTGGCGGAAACACTCCCGCTGCGAGCGGTGCCTTTGGTTCGCTAACTGATATCTGTGGGCCGGGTAACGCTAAGGGCGCAACCGCTCGAGGCGTTACTGACACAGAGATTCGAGTTGGAACAGTCGCCGACCCAGGCTTCCAGGGTCGCCCCGGACTCAATCAAGAACTATTCGACTCTGCAACAGTCTTCACCAAATGGTGCAACGCCGCTGGCGGAATCGCTGGACGAGAGATCAAGGTTGACCTCCTGGATGCAAAGCTCACTGAGTACCGCGCACGCATTCTCGAGGCATGCCAGAACGACTTCTCTCTAGTCGGTGGCGGCGCAGTATTTGATGACGTAGGCCAGAAGGACAGGCTTGAGTGCTTGCTCCCAGATATTGCAGGATTCGTTGTGAGCACACAAGCTCGTGGCGCAGACCTCATGGTCCAAGTCGTGCCCAACCCTCTCGACACGCTCCCTGTCGGTGACTACAAGTGGCTAGCTGAGCAGTTCCCTGATTCAGTGAACAAAGTTGGCGCCCTAACCGGATCGCTCCCCTCAACAATCCTCGTTAAGGATCAAGCGATTGAGGGCGCAGAGTCTCAGGGAATGAAGGTTATTTACGATGCTCAGTACAACGCCGCTGGAGAGCCCACATGGGCCCCCATCGCTCAGACGATTAAGTCGAAGGGAATCAAGGGGATTCTCTGGACAGGCGAGCCCGAGAACCTTGCGAAGCTTGAGGTTGGTCTCGCAGATATCGGCTACAAGCTCGATTGGATTAGAGCTGACGCGAATCATTACGACCAGAAGCTCCAAGCAACTGGTGGCGGGTCGATTGCCAACACATATGTGAGAAGCACTGTGTACCCATTTGAGAAGGCCTCAGAGAACCCTGCTACACAGCAGTATCTAGACCTTTACAAGGAGTACCTTCCAAGCGCCAAGGCCAAGACCTACTTGGGAGTTCAAGCATTCTCTTCCTGGATTCTCTTTGCTCGTTCAGTGAAGGCATGCGGGAATAAGGTCACAGCAAAGTGCCTCTTGGATGAGTCGAAGCGCATCGGTAGCACTACATGGACCGGTGGCGGACTCCACGCTGCGATGAATATTCGTGACCAGAAGTCAACTGAGTGTTTCTCGGTTCTGCTCGCAAACCCCAAGGGGTTCACGCTCCAAGACATTGATGCAAATGATTCAATCTTCAACTGCACCGACGGCAATATTTTGACGCTTAAGGGTGACTACGGAAAAGGAACAAAGCTTGCTGATGTAGGCAAGTCAATCTCCGACCTTAAGTAGTCGTCAACGGCTACAAGAATTTAGAACAAGAAGTTAATTACTCGCACGACCTACTACTTAAGTAGGGGGATGCTTTGGGGCCGGAGAAATCCGGCCCCACTTCCGCCCCGGAGGCATTGTTGGATAAGTTCCTCACATTCACGATCGTAGGGCTGAGCACCGGGGCCATTTACGCGATCATTGCCAGCGGCTTGGTACTTACCTATACGACGACTGGGATTTTCAACTTCGCTCAGGGCGCAATCGGGATGATCTGTGCGTTTGCTTTTTGGCAGATGTACGTAGCGTGGGAATGGCCACTCTGGCTGGCGTTGCTCCTCTCTCTGCTCGTGTTGGCTCCTCTAATCGGTGCGTTTATCGATACTGCAATTATGAGAGGCCTTGAAGACACGACTGAGGCCACGAGGCTCGTCGTCTCAATCGGACTCTTGGTCGGGCTAATCGGATTAGCGAACTGGATTTGGAAGCCTGGCGTCAGCCGTAACGTCCCCCCATTTTTTAGTGGCCATTATTTTTCGCTTGCAGACACTCGAATCACAGGTCAGCAATTAGTCACCATTGCTGTAGCGGTAATAGTGGCCTTCTCACTCTGGCTATTCCTTCGCCTAACGCGCACAGGTGTAGCGATGCGCGCGGTGGTAGATGATCGAGCGCTTGCCTCTCTCAACGGCGCACGCCCCAATAGAGTCTCAATGCTTGCATGGGCGATGGGGTGCACTCTTGCCG
>WLHA01000130.1 GCA_009702955.1 Actinomycetota bacterium | reverse complement strand
ATAACGGCTGCCCCCTTGGGAACTTGATCCCTGAGTGGAACGATCTTGTATATAGAGATGATTGGCGCGAGGCAATCGATCGACTTCATGCCACGAATAACTTCCCGGAGTTCACCGGACGCCTCTGCCCAGCGCCTTGTGAGTCTGCATGTGTTCTCGGCATTAATGAAGATGCAGTGAGCATCAAACAGGTTGAGGTAACAATTATTGAGCGCGCCTGGGATGAAGGCTGGATAGAGCCAGTCATCTCAACTACTAAGACAGGCAAGAAGGTGTGCGTAGTTGGTTCGGGTCCGGCCGGACTCGCCGTGGCTCAGCAACTCACGCGTGCAGGGCACAGCGTCGTGGTATTCGAGCGTGCGGATCGCATCGGTGGCCTCATGCGCTACGGCATCCCCGAGTTCAAAATGGAGAAGCGATTCCTAGACCGTCGCCTAGAGCAGATGAAGGCCGAGGGAACAGATTTTCGGGTGAATTCAAATGTCGGGGAGAACATCTCCGTTGAGTCACTGAAATCTGATTTTGATGCCATTGTGCTTGCGGGTGGCTCCACAATCGCGCGTGACCTCCCAATTCCAGGGCGCGAGCTAAGCGGAGTAATGCAGGCAATGGAGTTCTTGCCGCCAGCGAATCGCGTTCAGGCTGGCGATATGGATGAGCACCCTGTATCTGCCAAGGGCAAGCATGTTGTGATAATCGGTGGTGGCGACACGGGTGCAGACTGCCTCGGTACTTCACATCGACACGGCGCAGCATCGGTCCATCAGTTCGAGATCATGCCTAGACCTCCAGATGAGCGCGCTGAGAGCACTCCGTGGCCGCAGTGGCCGCTAATGATGCGCACCTCTTCAGCTCACGAAGAGGGAGGGGAGCGCGTCTTCTCTGTGAACACTGAGTGTTTCATTGGCGACGAGAACGGCAATGTAACTGCACTGCGCGCACATGAAGTTGAGCAGAAGTTTACCGATGGGCGGATGTCATTCGAGAAGGTCGAGGGCAGCGATTTTGAGTTGCCCTGCGATCTCGCACTTCTAGCTCTTGGATTCACCGGCCCGCAGAGCACAGGGATGCTTGAGCAGTTTGGTGTCTCACTCGACCCACGCGGAAACGTTGCTCGTAACAGCGACTGGGCCACAAATGTCGATGGCGTATTCGTCTGTGGAGACATGGGGCGCGGGCAGAGCCTTATCGTCTGGGCAATCGCCGAGGGGCGTTCATGCGCAGCATCGGTTGATACTTGGCTGGTGGGCGAGAGCGACCTGCCTGCCCCGCTGAGTATCTGACGCAGCATGGCGCAGCGGGTTCCTATCGAGCCTGAACCATCGAGGTGGACGATGCCTGATCCGCGCTCGCCTGCCCTCGACGAGGTTGTTGGCTACGGCGCTGATCTAGATGCTGGGACGCTGCTTGATGCGTACCGCGCGGGGCTATTCCCAATGCGGGTGGGACGCGACAAAATTCTCGCCTGGTTTTCTCCGGATCCTCGCTCTGTGATCCCGCTCGGTGGGCTGCATATAAGCCGGACACTGCAGCGATCCCTCCGTAAATTTGAGATCAGGATCGATACAGATTTTACGGGAGTAATGCGAGCCTGCGCCGAGAACCGAGACGATGGCAACTGGATCGATGACGATTTTGTATCCGCCTACGAACGCCTCTTCGAGCTTGGATGGGCTCACTCTATTGAGGTCTGGCAGGGGAGCGACCTTGTTGGTGGTCTCTACGGAGTCTCAATCGGCGGCCTATTCGCAGGGGAGTCAATGTTCCATCGCGTCACAGACGCCTCAAAGGCTGCAATGGTCGCGACCGAGGAGCGCCTGCGCGCAGGGGGAGGGACCCTCTTTGACGTGCAGTGGAGCACGCCTCACCTTGAGTCAATGGGGGTAGTCGAGATCGATAGAGACGATTACTTACGCAGACTCGAGAGCGCTATCAACGCTCCAGTTGTCTACTGGGAGTAGCAACCCTACGAAGCGCTTGCCCGGTCTCTGGCAAGCTCATCGAGGAGTTCATACTCTTCGCCCGTGTCTGTGAAGTCCTCAAACTGGATCACGCCAATCTCGGTGAACTTCTCTCGAAGCCAACCATCTCCAGCGTCGAGCAGGCCGAGCTTCTTGCAGTTCGGAACAATCTTGGAGAAGAGGGCTGCCTGGAATGGGTTCGTTCCCTGTGCGCGTACTTTGAAGAGCATCTCGGTATAAGCACGTTTGCTGATACCCATCTTCTCCCAGACGGCATGCATCATCAGGCGGTCGCGCATGCGAATGGCAGCCTCAAATGCAAACTCTTGGCGCTCGCGAATCTCTTTGCCATCGAGCTGCTGGTAGTACTCCTGTAGCGAGAGCACTCCGAACGCAACGTGGCGTGCTTCATCGGACATAACGTAACGCAGGAGTTTCTTAAGCAAAGGCTCCTCGGTAATTTGGTGCATGAATCCAAATGCAGCGAGGGCAAGACCCTCGATCATGATCTGCATGCCCATGTAAGTGATATCCCATCGTGGGTCGCCGAGGACATCATCGATGAGCATCTGGAGATTCGCGTTTACCGGGTATGAACCGCCGAGTTTTGTATCAAGGTATTTTGCGAAGACCTCAACATGGCGGGCCTCGTCCATTACCTGCGCCGCCGCGTAGTACTTGGCATCAATCCACGGAGTCGTAACAACAATCTTTGCGGTGCAGACGAGTGCGCCCTGCTCGCCATGTAGGAACTGACTCATGCGCCAGTTAAATGCCTCTATCTCAAACTCGGTCCATTCCTTGGGTCCCCAGAGGCGTACAGGTGAGTCGTCGAGTGACACCATCATGCGGCGGAACTGCTCTACTGCGCCAGACATCTCGCTAGCGACCTTCTCAACATCAACATCTGTTGACCAGTCAAGATCTGTCTCGCCATTCCACATTGAGTCTTTTGCTTTTTCGTAGAGCTTGGAGAGTCCAGGGCGGGTGCGCTCGTAATCCCAGGTGAATACAGCATCTCCGCGGGTGACCGTCGCGTGGGATATTTGGCCAAAGTCAGTCTCGTCATCGCGCAGAATCGACTCGATGTCGTTTACGTCGTCACGCCCCAAGAACCGTCGCTCTGGAATGGGCTCATTTCCTGCGTCGCTACTGGTCTGGCTGCTGGTCGTGGTCAAGGTCCGCTCCTCGGTAAGTGAGATCCAAAGATTAGCCACTTGGCGGGTACTCGCCGCCGAGCAGGCCTCGTGACTAGGGGCACAAACTCCCCAAATGCCTCTGAGGTCGGCCGAGATTCACTGTGGGGGTTTATGGCTGGTTCTAATGGCTGGGATTCTTGGCTTCTAGGCCCGGAGAGAGGTCTCGGCAATAGCGAGGCCCCGACATGGCCGGTCGAGGTCTGTAACCGGTAGCGTCTAGCCCCGTGGCTAAAGCAAAGGTTCTCCATAATCCAGCATGTGGAACCTCTCGCCGCCTCCTCGCTGATCTTGCCGATCGGGGAGTTGAGGTGGAGGTAATTGAGTACCTCAAGACCCCTCTCGATGCTTCTCAATTGAAGGCGCTGCTATCCCAACTTGATGGCGATCTATCCGAACTCGTGCGAAAAGATAAACGGTTCGGCGAACTAGGGCTTGATAAGAACGACTATGTGTCAGCGGCTTCCATCTCAGAACTCTTGCTCCAATACCCTGAGCTCATGCAGCGGCCCATTCTGCGAGTAGGGAGCAAGGCAGTAATAGCGCGCCCGATCGAGCGAGGAATTGAGTTGCTAGGCCTATAAACCGAGTTTCTAAGTCGAGTTGATAAACCGAGCTGGTAAACCGAATTGGGTATCCGCGGGAATGTGATTCAATTTTAATTTCACGAATTCAAAAGTTCAATAAAGCACCAACGATTAATAGGGAGATTTACAGATGAGTGCACCTACGCCGGATGTAGTGCGGAGCGAAGTTCGGGCATGGCTCGCCGAGAACTGGAGCGAGGATCTAAGCGTCTCCGAGTGGTGGAGCCGTCTGGCTCTCTCCGGCTACGCAGCCCCAACCTTCCCAGTTGAGGATTTTGGTAAGGGCTATCACCGAGGCCTTGCCAATATTGTGAGCGAAGAGATCGCCAATGCTGGCGCAATCGGACCCCCCGCAGGACTTGGGTATCTACTTACCGCCCCAACAATCGTCGCTCATGGAACGAGAGAGCAGAAGGACGATTGGTTGCTGCGCATTCTCGATGGACGAGACGCTTGGTGCCAGCTATTTAGTGAGCCTGGCGCTGGCTCAGACCTTGCCGGCATGCAGTGCAAAGCAACAAAGGATGGCGATGAGTGGATCATCGAGGGCCAGAAGGTATGGACCTCGACAGCACAGCTAACCAACTTGGGCATGCTGCTTGCGCGCACCGATCCAGATGCTCCAAAGCACGCTGGTATTACCTACTTCCGATTTGAGATGGATCAGCCCGGAGTGACCATTCGTCCGCTCCGCGAGATGACGGGGCGCGCACTCTTCAACGAGGTGTTCATTGATGGAGCGCGCGTTCGCGACGCCGACATCCTTGGTGGCCTCAATAACGGCTGGGCGGTTGCGAATACCACCCTTGCAGCAGAGCGAGCAGGTCTTGGTAGCGGTGGTAGCGGTGCAGCGGGCGGGGCTTTCCCAGGGCCTATCTCTGGGAATCTCGAGACACCTGTAACTAAGCACTTAGGTCAGACGCGTGGCGGCGGTGGCGGCGGTGGCCGCGGTGGTCTCGCTGGTCAGTTGATTGGGATTGCGAAGGAGAAGTCCAAGAACTCGGACACAGTCGTTCGTCAGGGTCTTGCGCAGCTCTGGATCCTTCAGCAGATCGGAAGGTACACGTCACTTCGCATGCGTGGTCGCGGTGTCTCGATTGGTCTGCCCAACGTTGCAAAATTGATGATGTCAGAGATGCTTCGCCTGCACCGCGATGTAGCAACAAGCATCATGGGGCCAGACATGATGCTCTACGGAGATGATGCTCCTACAGACGGTGTGGTTCAGGAGCAGGTTCTCTTCTCTCCAGGCCCTGCCATCTACGGAGGAACTGATCAAGTGCAGCGCAACATCATTGGAGAGCGCGCACTTGGGCTCCCCAAAGAGCCTGATCCATT
>WLHA01000013.1 GCA_009702955.1 Actinomycetota bacterium | reverse complement strand
GCCCGAATTCTTGAGGCAGCAGCTGCAGCGTTTGACGACAGAGACCGCGCCTAACTCAAGCTCCACTTAGTTCGAGCGCTGCTACCGATAACACTTCCTTCGTTGCGAAGTTTGAGTAGGTGAGCGTGGACCTGACGACCCGCAACAGGTCTCAGCGGCCCCGCGAGCTCTGAATACAGTTCATTAACAATCCCAGCAATAGTTGATGGGCCCTTACCCAAGCACCTCAAGATTTGTTTCTCACGTTTGCGGCGATGCTGAAGATATTCGTTGATTCGAAATCGGGGATCCTCTATTCGCTGACCATGCCCCGGCGCTATCCACTCTGCACGAATCGAACGCATCCGCTTTAGAGATGCGATGTACTCAGCCATGTCGCCTCCTCTATTTGGCGAGATGACAGACCACATTCCATCGAGAATGTTGTCGCCTGTGAAGAGTGCCCCATCTTCCTCTAACCAGAAGCAGAGATGATTCGGTGCATGCCCTGGCGTGTGAAGCGCTACAAGTGAAAACCCAGAACCCTCAACGATCGCTCCATCAAGAAGCCGACCGTCTAAGTGCACTCCCCTCTGGCGAGTCGGGTACGCGAGTATCGGTGCTCCCGTCTTCTGAGCCAGGAGGGCTGCGCCCGGGGCATGGTCCGAGTGCGTGTGCGTGAGGAGAATCGATTGAATATTTCTACGCCCAGCGGCAGCGATGATTGAGTCAATGTGCTTTGCGTCATTGGGCCCAGGGTCGATGACACAAATATCCGAGTCGCCGACTAGCCAAGTATTGGTACCGGGCCCTGTCATGTAATTGGCGTTTGGAGCAAGCACTCTGCGCACGTAGGGCGATAAGACATCAGGAGCGGTGTGGGTTGTGCGCGCCACTTAACTAGACCTCGCGCTCGATGTTGTCTCTCCGGGAAGCGCTAGCCGCTCTCCACCGGCAATATCAAGGACCATAGGAAGGCGCTGGTTGCCCTCTCCCGCATGCTCCTCAATATGGCTGAATAATCCTTCAGTGTTAAGAAAGTGACTAAGCGCATCGAGGCTTCTGCGTGTTGGAAGAATCAGATCGATCTCATCGCGCTCTGCCTCGGCAACGGCCTCTGGTGGTCTCTTCCAAGCAGACTCGACGGTCTCTCCATCGTCGTGAAGATAGGAATGACCCTCGGGAGCAGCGGCTACAAAGAACCAAGTGTCGTACCTTCGCGGCATACCGACGGGTGTAATCCAATGTGAAAAGAGCATCAGACTTGAGCAGGCAAGCATCAGATCTTCTGACTCCACCACCTCAATAAAGCTGCAGTCACCAGCATTCAATGCATAACGAGCCTCTACGAGACGGCCCCATGCAGATTCGCGCGGATCTATCAACGAACCATCCGAATGGAGCGCAAGGAGCACTCCGGCCTCTTCGAACGTCTCTCGAATTGCAGCAACCCAGTAACCAAGACCGCCGCTATCGTGACCAAGCAAGCGGCTTGCGGTTGCATCGTCGGGGCCATCGCAGCGTGAGAGCAGACGCTCATCGCGATCATCGCCATCAACAGCGCCGCCGGGAAATACATGCGCGCCGCCTACCCAGAGTGCGCCAAGGTTGCGGCGCAGCATAAATACCTCTAGGTGAGGAGCGTCCCTCACCAGCATGACAGTTGCAGCCTCGCGGACAGGGGGCGCTACTCCTAGGTCAGAAGCTGCACTCGATGCCACAGCCTCTCAGTGTACGCAATGACTATCAATATCAAAGACCATCTCTTAAATACGAAGCAACCCTCGGCGCTCAACTTCATTGAGCCCACCCCAGATACCGAATGGCTCGCGAATCTCTAGTGCATACTCAAGGCACTCAGCCTTCACGCTGCATCCGCTGCATATTGCTTTAGCGCGTCGCTCGCGCAGATCGCGATCGTCACGGCGCTCGCTCGTGGTCGGAGGAAAGAACAGAACCGCCTCGGGTCCTCGGCATGCTGAGTTGATCTGCCAAGTTTGATTTACGGTCTTGATTTGAAATTCAGTCTTGCCCGACACGACTTCACCGCTCCCTCTAGACAAATTGCTAATTGCCTTCGTGGCCGAACCTATCCCCGCTCAGCACTCCAAGTAAAGAGCGACCTAGACCTGGAGTAGTTGCCCATAGGCTTACGGGTAGATGACGGCAACTCAAAATGGCGCGTGTAGGTGTAATCACTGCGCAATTAGAGACAAATGGTGCAGAGGGACGATGCTTGATAACAACCTTGTTATTTAAGGTGTTTCTTGACGATCTAAGCCTTTTTAGCTCGGGTCAAGACCCGCTTCATTAAGACCGTCATCAATAAGAGCATCATCATTAAGAGCATCAGGATCGCCGACGCTTCCTCTGCGCATCTCGCGGTAGTCCCGAGCGGCACCCTCCTCAGGCTCCACCTCAAGGACAAGTCCGTCGACCTCGCTGACCCGAATAACGTCACCTGCTGCGATCGGAGTAGCGCGGTTTGTACGCGCACGCCATGGCGCTCCACGAACTAGCACTACCCCATCAGGATTGATCGCTACGACCGCCTCACCCATTTCTCCAATCAGACCTTCACGCCCAACTGTTGGCGTTGAGAAACGTGAACGTACCGCTATCGGCATTGCCGTAATCATGAAAAGCAGAGTCGCTCCGACCATCACAATCAAGAGCCACCACGGAACGTTGAGGCTCGACCCTGCGTCGTAAAGCATCAAGGATCCAGCAATGAGTGCGACGGTAGCTATACCGCTCCATACAGCTGGCTTCCCAGCCTGCACATCTACAGCGAATCCAAACATTGATAGCAGGAGTAGAGCGATACCTAATCCTGAGACTGGCAGGTGAGAGAACCCGATGCAGGCTCCGATCACGCAGATGGCACCGGCACCACCAGCTAGGCCAATGCTGATTGTAAAGAACTCAAACATAATTAAGGAGAGGCCCACGAGAATCAACACATAAGCAAACGAAGGATTAGTGAGCGTGTGCTCCATCTGGCCGACTAAACCAAGTTTACGGAAGCGCACATCTTGATTTGGTTGCCTACGCCGATCTTGCCCTTCACCTACGACACGTGAGGTCTCAATTCTTACTGGGCCTTGCGCTGTCGCTGCAATGTGGCCATCGATCCGCACAACAAAGTCCCCGAGAGTTGCGCAGCCGTCGCCATTCTTCCGAGTACCGCAGACACGATCAGAGACACCTGATGAAGTTGCATCCTTCGCGTTAATGCGTTTGGTGCTAATCAACTCTGACTCCGACGCGTTACGCCCAACCCTTAGCGCCTCCGTTGCGAGTAGAGCGCTCGTCTGTGACGAGTTCGGAGTATCGGCGTCCCGTCTCATAGGAGAGGCAGCACCAATATGGGCGCCGGTTCCTACTCCGAGAATCGCTGAGGCGGCTGCGATTACCGCTGCTCCCCCCTTGGCTTCACTTCCCGATGGCCCGATCCAGGTAGTGATGGCCACTCTCGAATTGCGGATCATTTTTAATAGTGGCTTGAGGTCGACGTCTACAGCGCCCGTTGAGTCGAGGTTGATAACCACAACCGAGGCGCGAGCCTTGTTGGCCTCGCGGATAGCACCCATCATGATCTCGATATTTGGCGGGTCTAGTAGCCCTTTGACCTGGACCACTATCACTCCACCACGGCCACTAGATGGGGCGGCCGTAATAGGAGCGCCAGCACCACCGGCGCCAGCAAGCGGGGCAACCCCGGCGATGATGAAGCCTGCCCCTAAAAGAATTGTTAGTAGTCGTCTGAAGTGTGGCACTTAGTCTCCCGTAGCATCACGGTTAATGGATCAGCGGCGATTCTGTACCACCGCGAGGGTGATCATCGTGGCCGGGAAGGGCGGTGTCGGAAAGACGACCGTCGTGGCCGCGTTAGCGGTCGTAGCGGCGCGCTCCGGCTTGAGTGTTCTCATTGCTGAGGTCGAAGGCAAATCTGGGCTCTCAAAGGCGTTCGGTGTAAGCGATCTTGAATATGAAGAGATCGTATTGTCCAAAGGTATTAGCGCACGGACCCTAACCCCTGACGCAGCACTCGCTGAGTGGCTTAAGGGTAACGGATTGGGTCGAATCGCCCGCCGGCTCAACGCCTCAGGGATCCTTGAGATTGTCGCCACGGCGGTACCGGGGATGAAGGACATTCTGGTGTTGGGCAAGATCAAGGGCTTAGAGCAGAGCAGAGCATTCGATTTGATCCTCGTTGATGCACCGGCTGCTGGCCATGCAGTCTCCTTCCTCACCTCTCCACTCGGATTGCTTGAGGCCGTCGGCGTTGGCCCAATTAAGGCCCAGGCAAGTGACGTTGTAGCCATGCTCTCTGATCCAACTCGCGCGCAGGTAATGCTCGTTACCACCCCTGAAGAGACTCCAGTTCGAGAAGCGATTGAGACGGCCTTTGCTCTTGAAGACCGAGTCGGTGTGGCACTAGGGCCAATCATCGTCAACGGCATCTATACAGACGACCCCGCTATCGCATCCGAGAACGATCTAACTAAGCCAGGCGTCTTTGATCACGCAGCGCTTGAGGCATCCATATCGCTCGATGCTCAAGACTCTGGGTTTCCTCTTAGCTCTAACGAGATACGCGACATTGCAGATGCCGTTTCATTTAGACATGCACGAAGGCAGGTGCAATCGCATCAAGCTGACGAACTTCGTGACGCTCTTCCAATTCCACAGTTGCGCCTCCCTTATCTATTTGATGGCGAGATTGGATTTGCCCAGATAGAGAAACTCGCAGATGCACTCGGTGCTCAGATTGAGATGCTCCCAGATCCAATTATCCGTGAACCTGAGGCCAACAATGAATAGTGCGGCAATGGGTGGTTCCCCGAATGATTCCACGTCGATCACTTTCGCATCTCTGCTTGCTGACTCCCACGTCATAATCTGCGCAGGGAGTGGAGGCGTAGGGAAAACCACGACCGCAGCGGCACTGGCGATTCAGGCCGCGCGAAATGGGCAGCGCAGCATTGTCGTGACAATTGACCCTGCAAAACGCCTTGCCGATGCGCTTGGACTACCAGAGCTTGCTCCAGATCCCGTCATTATCGACGAGCAACTCTGGAGGCGTACTGACGACTCCTCTAGCGGGCAACTCTCAGCAATGATGCTCGACCCAAAAGCAACATTCGATGCATTGGTTGCTCGTTATGCAGACGGAGTCGAGCAGGCCGAGCGCATACTTGCCAATAGTTTTTATCGCTCCATTTCGTCCGCGCTCGGCGGAACACAGGAGTACATGGCGATGGAGAAACTCCATGAGCTATCGGAGTGTGGGGATTATGACCTCATCGTTGTTGATACTCCTCCAAGCCGCAACGCTCTCGATTTTCTAGACGCTCCCGAACGGTTACTACGCCTCCTCAACAATCGCGTCTTTCGTGTAATCACTGCACCTGCGCGAACCGGTCTCCGTGCTGCAGGGGTCGCCGTACAAACATTGGTGCGGGCCATCAGTCGCGTAATCGGCGCCGAGGTCGTGGACGACATAGTTGCTTTCTTCCGCGCCTTCGAGGGCATGGAGGAGGGTTTTAGGGAGAGAGCGATGAGCGTGCGCGCGCTAATCGCTGAGAGCACAACTCAATTTGTCTTAATCACTTCACCTCGCCGAGATGCCGTCGAGGAGGCAGAGTATTTTGCGGAGCGAATCGGCGACCATGGGTATCGCGTCTCAGGGCTAATTGTGAATCGAGTACACCCAATGTTCGGCAGTGAGCACGGGGATACCCTGCGCTCACGGGCATCCGCTCTGCGGGGTCTTCCGGCGATGCAGAGTGGAGCCTCGTCAGCAAGGGACAGGATGGCTCAGCACCTAGACGTCCTCGCCGATTTCCAGACTGTGGGGGCGAGGGAACGCCACAACCTTGACGGCGTTCAACTCAGACTCGGGCGTGGCGCAGCAGTTGCCTTCGTGCCCTTTCTAGCTAGGGACGTACACAGCATTGAGGCGCTCGACGAAATCGCTGCCCTTATCTTTGCGTCTCCTGCCTGAGCCCTCCCCTCACTAGGGAATCCCTGAATCTGCCCCCACCATGAAAATGCCGGTAGCGTTGCGCTCGTGACCAAAATTCTTGTTGCCGCAGAAGCCTCCTGGGTTAGAGACCAAGTTAGAACCAGCCTCACAGGACCAGGGCAGTTAGTTATCGAGGTAGATCGTGGCCAGGATGTCAGAGAGGCTGTCTTAAGCAACTCTCCGGACCTAGTCATCCTTGATCTACAGATTGCAAATATGGGGGGGATCGCAGTTGCCCTAGACCTTCGCTTAGAGGCAGGTGCCGGGCGTATCCCCGAGACCCCCATTCTCTTGCTGCTGGACCGCGAGGCGGATCGATTCCTTGCAACTCGCACCGACGCAGACGCCATGCTCGTCAAGCCGATCGACGCTGGATTGCTCAGGAGAACCATAAAGAAGCTCCTCTCGCCGTTAGAGACCGCAGCGGTCTCGGCGGCCTCGGACGACGCCTGAACCGCTCCGGATACAATCACCACCCCTTCGGGATGTAGCGCAGTTTGGCAGCGCGCAGCGTTCGGGACGCTGAGGCCCCGGGTTCAAATCCCGGCATCCCGACCATCGTGAACGGCGCCTCTAGGGGCGCCGTTTTCGCGTTACAGCACTCAAGGCCAAATGCGAGCTGGTCTACCTGAGCGTCGGGACTGATCCGGTCGCAACAACTGCAAGGCTGCCCGCGCGCCAGTAGCCGCCCTGAGCCTCATGCCCTTGCGGCCAAGATGCGTATACGGCACGCGTCGAACCATCGAGCCCTGCAAAGAAAGACAGGCCTCCGGTTCCGGTACGCGAGTTACCGCTAGCCAACCAAGGGGTTGGGCTCTGAAGCGAGCAAGGACCTACCGGCGAGGCACACCTCACCACGCCTGTTGAGTAATTAGCAGCATTCCAATCCCCATATGAATAAGAGAGAAGGTAAGTCGCGGTCGCAGCGTCGTAGACCATCGACGGATTCTCAATGAAACCTGGCTCGGGCGGAGTCTGCTTTCCAACAAGCGCTCTGCGTAGTTCGATAACGCGCGCCGGAGCGGCATCACTCTGCTGTATTGGCGTACCCCAAGTATCCACTGGAATTACATGTATCGAGGATGAAGTATCGCTAAACGCCGCAAGTAGATACGAGGTATCAGTTACAGGATCGTGAAAATACTCTGGGTCGAGTGCTCCGCCGGTTCCCTCGATCCCGCACGTTATGGGTGCAGTCTCTGGCGTGTACGGTCCCTGTGGAAGCGATGCATACGCGCGGCCGATGCACTGCGGGTTCCAAGGTTGCGGTGCGTTGGGTCTATTCGCAGCGAAGTACATGACATAGAAATTTGGAGCGAGCTTCGCTGCAGTAGGAGCCCAGAGAGTCTTCTCGTTCTGGCGGGCCCACGATGGGCGAGTCGGCATGGCCTCGCTTGTTGCCTGCTCCCAAGAGTTAGATGTGTAGGTACGCGTTAAGTCAGTGACGGTGCGTACTGGGATATTGCGCACATTCGTATTAGAGCCAAATACATAGTATTTGCCGCCCTCTGTCATCACTGCTGGGTCGCTTACGTCAGGCCACTTCACTCCTGTTACTGCTTGAGTTGTGACAGTTGCAGGCGCAGGCGCTGGCTGCATTGATGAGACCGCTGCACCGACTATGTCAACAATGACATGCGGGCAGCCCCCACTAGCAAAGAGCGTTACGCGGTGGTTATCGGAGTTCACCTTTACCCATACTCCGTTTGCCACAACCTGACCCGCGCGAAAATTAAGGTTCGATGCAGTTGGTGGAGTTGCGAGATCAGGGAATGCAGTTACGTACCCCGAAGCGTTTGGCGAGACAACCGTTATGTTGAGCAATACCGCGGTTGCATCAAATGGAACCCCGCTTCCGGGAACACCAGCCATCGTTACTGCGCGATAACCACGCAGGCAGCCCTCTGTGTTACTCGCGCTCCTCGTATCGAGAAGCCGATAGGGCGTTACCGCGGCTACTCCGCCAACTCCAAATGAAGCCCCACCATCGAACCATCCAACAAGATCAACAATCACGTGAGGGCAGCCGCCGCTCGAGTAGATGCTGATAGCTCCGAGCGCCCCTACCTTTGCGACCGTCGCGTTTGCTCGCACCTCTCCCGCTACAAAATTTACTGTTGACGAATTTGGCCGCGATGCTCCCGCTGGCCAGAGGGTTACATACCCAGGCAAATCGCTGTTAGTTACGGTTACATTCAAAGCCACCGAGCTCGCACTGACTGGTACCCCGGCGACATTTGCAACAGCCAGTGAACGCGGCGCAGTAACACAACTTCCATCACCAGAGGAACGAGTATCGAGCAGCCGCGTAGGCGCCACGCCATTAAAACCGCCGACTGTTCCGGTTCCGCTCGCAAACCACCCGACCACGTCCACAACGAGGGACGGGCAGCCTTGGTTTGCAAAGAAATCGATCGCGCCTCCAGCACCTACCGACATCAAGGAGTTATTCGGAGTCACATCATTGGCTCCGTAATTGAGTAATGAAGTCGCCGGGCGGCCACCACCGCGCGGCCATGCTGAGATGAATCCAGGGAGAGCAGATCCGACTGCGGTGACGTTCATTGCAACACCGGCGGCGTCCGACGGGATCCCGCTGCCAGCGATGCCTGCAACGACTACTGAGCGAATTGTCCCTGGAGCAAGACACGGGCCTTGACCACTTACTCGCGTATCTATGACGCGAAAAGGATTTACGCCTGTGTATCCACCAGGCGCAACAGCGCTCGCGTTATCTGGGGAAGCCACAATCGAGAGGCTCGCAGCGAAGAGTGCGATTAGCGGCGCCACCTTTCCGATACGAGCTAAAACCCGCGGGCGCGCGTGCACAGCCCTTTGGCCTAGACCTCGAGTACCCATTTTCCTTCTCATCGCTCTCTAAGCCTGCTCTGCACGGTGCCCGATAATGAACCCAATGGGAGAGAACCTCGCCCTCCGGATCGCCTACTGGGGTATCGGCTCAAAATGCCCGGCCCTTTAAGGACTCTTAACAGTGGGCGCAGCCCTGTGGGGCTCTCGAGCCAAGCGCCTCTAAATAGGCCGATTAGGGCGGAGAGGCTGGTTATCGACGAGCGATTAGCAACTCGGCCATCTGAACGGCGTTCAAGGCTGCGCCCTTGCGCAGGTTGTCGCCGGTAACCCAGAGATCGAGCGTGTTGGCTTGGCTCGGGTCATCGCGTAAGCGACCTACCAGAACCGGATCAATCCCAGCTCCATCTAATGGAGTTGGAGCGCCATCACCACCATCAACGAGCAATACCCCTGGAGCGGTAGCGAGAATCTCGGCAGCCCGAGCACGGTCCATTGCGGAGTGAAAAGAGACGTTGGCGGTCATCGCATGCCCGACGTAGACGGGTACGCGTACGCACGTAGCAGAGACACGTATCGAGTCGTCGTGGAGAATCTTGCGAGTCTCGTAAACAAGCTTCCACTCTTCAGAGGTATAGCCAGATTCTTGTACTGAACCAGCGAGCGGGATTACATTCCCAGCGATCGGCTTCGACCAGACCTTTCCGGGGACTATCACTCCATCAATCGCAGCTGCCCGCCTTAATGAAGTGAGGTCGCCGGCCCGCTCTGCCCACTGGGCATCGAGCTCATAAATTCCAGACTGACCTGCGCCGCTCACCGATTGATAGGTCGAGACAACGAGGCGGTCTATGCCCGCAACGCGGTGGAGCGGCGCCAGCGCAGTTACTAAGACCATGGTCGTGCAGTTTGGGCACGCGGCAATTGAGCGCGGCAACTCATCTAAATCTTCGGGGTTTACCTCTGCCACTACAAGCGGAACATCGTCGTACATGCGAAAGGCCGCTGAGTTATCAACCACCTGCGCACCAGCTGCGGCAGCAACTGGGGCCCACTCGATCGCAATTGGGTCATCAACATCAACTATTACAAGATCAAGTCCGTCGAAGCAGCCATCGCGCAGCACTTCGCAGAGCACCTCGCCACCCGCGAACGGGAGCGCTCTGCCTTCGGAGCGTGCGGATGCATAGACGCGCAACTCATCGACCGGAAAATTACGCTCGGCCAACAGGCGAAGCATCTCCTCGCCAACTAATCCAGTAGCACCAATAATTCCAACACGTGATCCCACAGCCTTACTCCGCGTCTAGGCCGAATGCGGTATGAAGCGACCGCACAGCCTTCTCGACGTCGCCAGCACGCACAACGCACGAAATGCGAATTGATGAAGTGCTGATCATCAAAATATTTACGCCCTCATCGGAGAGCACCTCGAACATCCGCGCTGCAATTCCAGGGTTTGAACGCATACCGGCACCGATCACAGAGACGCGAGCGATGTCAGAGTCCTGGGAGACTCCGCTTGCGCCTACCTCTCCGGCAATCTTCTCAGCAACTTCAATCGTGCGTGCGAGGTCTGACTCCGGAACAGTGAACGAGATATCAGTGTGGCCTTCAGTGGAGACATTCTGAACAATCATGTCGACATTGATCTCGCTATCTGCGAGCGCGCGAAAGAGTCGTGCAGCGACACCTGGGCGATCATCAACCCGAGTAATCGTTACCTTTGCCTCAGAGGCTTCGTGTGTGATTCCACTAATTATTGCTTGCTCCATTGAAGGGTCCTCCTCAGCAACCCAGGTCCCGTGCTCCCATGTGAAGCTCGAGCGAACGTGCACGCGCACGCCGTAATTCCTTGCAAACTCGACCGATCGCAGAGCGAGTACTCGCCCTCCTGTTGCGGCCATCTCCAGCATTTCGTCGTAAGAGACTCTCTCCAATTTCGTTGCGTTCGGAACAATGCGAGGGTCCGCTGTGAAGATTCCGGGTACGTCGGTGTAGATCTCACAGGTCTCGGCCTCCAACGCAGCAGCAAGGGCAACCGCTGTTGTATCGGATCCACCTCTCCCAAGAGTTGTGATATCTCGCGATGTCGAGATTCCCTGGAATCCGGCGACCACGGCGATACCACCATCTGCAAGTACCTCGCGAATGCGATCTCCCTTAACCTCAAGAATCTTCGCCTTGCCATGGACCGTGTCCGTGACAATCCCTGCCTGCGACCCTGTGAACGAGACTGCGTGCACTCCGCGATCGATGATCGCCATGCAGAGCAGCGACATGGAGATTCGCTCGCCGGCGGTTAGGAGCATGTCGAGCTCACGGCCAGCCGGATTCTTCGATACATCATGGGCGAGGCGGACCAGTTCGTCCGTTGCCTTCCCCATTGCGGAGACCACTACACAGACTTCGTTCCCCGAATTATGGGTAGCCACGACGTGATCGGCGACAGCCCTAATGCGATCAGGGTCGGCCACCGAGGTTCCACCAAATTTCTGCACTACTAGTCCCACACGCCTGACGGTACCAGCGTCGGTGTCTCAGTCCGAACTTGATAAAGAAATCTGAGCCCTAAAAACTCTGTCTGACAGGACGCGATGCCCCTAAGTGTGGAACTATGCGGAACCACAGCCTGCGGGGGGAACCGCTGGGACTTAGCCACAAATCTAATTTGGGAGACTTCGTGAACCATCTCGGCCGTCGCTTCACATCAACAGTAATTGCTAGCGCTGTAGCGCTTAGCGGAGTCGCACTTAGTGCAGGGACGGCGCGGGCCGCTACCACTCCGAATCAGGTCAATGCTCACGGCAGCGTCGAGCAGGTCTATGTAGTTGAGGCGACACCCGGTGCAGCAGTCGCCATTAAGAACGGGGACAACCGAACCGTCGGCAAGGGCAAGGTCGACTCGCTCGGTGGGTTCGTGTTCCGAGATGTCAAACCAGGCGACGGATACCGCGTATCAGTTACCGGGTTAAAGCCCTCAAAATCTCTTACCGTTACGAGCAACCGCGATAAGCCCCCAACCTCGCTCTACTCCAAACAAGATCTCCCGGCTCCCGGGTATGGCTACCTAACCACACGGGACGGAACAAAACTCAGCGTAAATGTTGCGCTTCCCGGTAAGGCCGAGGATGGGCCGTACCCAGTCGTCGTCGAGTACTCCGGATATGACCCTTCTAACCCGACTGCGTCACTAAACCTTTTCCAGCTTCTTCTAAATGCACAGGGCTATGC
>WLHA01000129.1 GCA_009702955.1 Actinomycetota bacterium | reverse complement strand
TTGAGTGCTCCGAATACTGCCATCACGCCGATGATCGTAAAACCCGCGACCAATGCATCGAGAATTACTCCAGTCTCGATTGTTCCTCCGACAGTGAAACCACCAAGGAGTCGGGGAAGCGTTGCCTGAGGTAAAGAGAACAGAACCCTTTCGCCAATGTGTGTAGTTAAAGCAGCGAGAACGACACGTATAAAAGAGAAGATGACACCGAGAGCGAGAAGTGCTGGGAACGCGCGCTTGAACGGGCCCTCAACTGCATGTGTCTCTACCGCAAGCGCGCAGATGGAGACAATGATCGCGATGTAGACAGGGCTCGGTGCCAATTGCACGCTCATTGCTGCGGCGAGTGCCCAACCAAGCCATGCAACTGCATGCCAACTAGAGCGCACCGCGTGCGCTTGCTTGATCTCTTGAGTCTCAGACAATTTTCTTCACTCTGATGTTGATTCCTATTCTCCGGCCCCACTAGGGTGCCTCTTTGACAGCGGTCGCGCACAACCCCGGACGGTTTGCGCGATTCTGACCCGGTTCCGCCGGGCCAGAGTGGGGAAAGCCGGTGAGAGACCGGCGCTGACCCGCAACTGTAAGCGAGAACCCCTCGGGGCCATCGTGAGCCAGAATGCCCGCCTCTGTCCGCCGGCTTGCCGGTGTTTCCTAGTGGAACTGCCCGTCTAGTGGGCAGGTTGGTGTAGGCCTCGCGGAAATGGGCCTTGGAGGAAGACATGGCGAACAGGCTTAGGTCGTTACCCCTTTTTACCCGTTCTCGGTTCGGGGCTTGCCTCGCCTCTTTAGTTCTCTTTGCAGCCTTTGTCTCTCCCTTGGCTGCTGCTCCGACTGCGGGAGCAGCATGTGCTCCAGTCGTCGTCGCAGCATCTCCGTTGCGGTTGGTTTCCTACGAGAGCAGTGCGCAGTCAGCAGCTAGTTGGTTGCGACTTCAGCAGTTAGCCGATGGGAGCTTCGAGCTCGCTGATTTTCCTGGCTTTGAGACCCCGGATGCGATTCTGGCTCTGGCTGAGGCAGCCCAGACGACGAGCACTTGGTCGACCGCCGAGGCAAGAGCAGGCGTTGAGTCTGCGTCGAATTGCGGGTCTACCGCACTCGATTGGATCGATAACTTCGCCGAGGCAGGACTTGAGGCCGGTGATGCAGCGCGCATGGTGATTTTTGTTGCAGCGCCGTTAGGGCTCTCAACGACTCAGTTCGATCCAGGAAATGATGGGAATGGGATCGATCTCGAGGCGATTATTTCAAGCGCAGAATCTGGAGGATCATATGGAACCTTCGATGGAACCCTCGGGGTAGCGATAGCTCTGCGATTAATGGATAAACCAGTGGGCGCACAGACCGTCGCTCTTATTCGTGATGCTCAGCACGCAGACGGTTCATGGGATTACACCGGCGACTTAAGTACTGAGACTCCATCCGATATCAATACAACTGCTCTCGCGATGATCGCCCTTGTGGCTGCCGGTGCGGACCGCGACGACGCGGCCTTGCGTAACGCCCTTGGGTACCTTGCTTCTCAGCAACAGTCGGATGGCGGTTTTCGAGAGGCATTCAACGGCGATGAAGTAACCAATCCGAACGCGACAGCGCTAGCAATTCTCGCTATTGCCGCTGCCGGGTGGGACCCCGATGATGACTTGTGGAGAGCTGCAGGACTAACCGGTTACGCCCCAGTTGTAAACGCTGCCTACGTGTCGCTGCGTGATGCACTGCGCGCAACCCAGACAGGGGATGGCAATTACGCAAGTCCGTATGACATTTATGGAGTAAATACTTTTGCCACTACTGGCGGAATCCATGGGATGTTGGCGAACTGGATTGTCGGGTCCTTCGCTCTGCCGAAAGAGACCGCGACAACGACCACAACAACGATTCCTGTAGGTAATCTCGCTGGGGGAGCAACTCCAGAAGTGGAGAGCGGAGAAATCGCGAACACCGGCGGAGATATATTCCCGCTCGGTTTACTCGGGTTGATGTTGGTTCTCTCTGGAGCTGCACTAATGCGCCTCAATAGGAGGCGGGTGAATGCTTAAGAATCTGCGCGTTGCGCGACTTGGTCTAGCTCTCACGGTTGCACTCGGCGCATCGTCTATCGCGATGCCGGTTGCGGTAGCGGCTCCATCGGTTAATAGGGCCGCAGTCATCGTCGAGACCAGCAGCGGCACAAATCGCATTGTCATTGAGTTCACCGAAGACTCCATCACGGGTATTGAGGCGCTTCGCCGTGCCGGTGCTGAACCCGTTCTCTATTCATACTCAGGTGTTGGCGGTGCAGTCTGTCGACTCTTCGGAGTTGGGCGCGACTCGGGGGCCGATTGCCTCGGTGGAACTGGCGGCGACGCGCGCTACTGGGCATATTTCCGTTCAGCCTCCGGTACGTCATCGTTTAAATACTCAAGCATTGGCGCCGGGAGTACAACGGTTCGCGATGGTGATGTGGAGGGGTGGCGATTTGGAACAGGCGCCGCACCGGCATACGTCTCCTTAGCGAGTCTTCTCGGAGGCGAAACCACTACCTCAACCACAACTACGTCGATCGTCACCCCAACCTCAATACCCGCTGCCGGAACGCAACCGAATTCACCGGGGGCGGGGATGCCAGCGGGCACTCCAGTGGCCGGGGCTGTTGGAGCCGGCGATGAATCGACTAACGCGTCTGGGATTTTGGAAGGGCCTAGCGGAGCCGACGATAATTCTTCAGGGTCGTCCCCTCGCGATCGCTCGATAAGCGGAGTCCCTGCAGTAGCGGTGCTTGAGGTTCCTGCTGCAGGAGGGGGTAAAGGGCCAGGATCATTGATTCTTCTAGCCCTTGGTTTGTCAGGCCTTGTCGGATGCACAATCTGGGCACGCAAGGCGCGGGCACGGGCAAGCTCTCGCTAGGCAGGTTCGACTTTAGAAGCGGCTTCGGCTCGTCAAAGTGCGCCGCGCGCGCCCTCCTACTACCGTGACACCCTATGGCGAATAAGCGCAGACCAACTGCGACATCAGACTTCGGCGCGGGCCGAAGAGAGAGCCATGACTCGAGTGCGTTCTACGAGCGCTTTAATGCGCCGATTCTCTCTAGCGATGACACGATCAACGACTGCACCGTCGCTGACTCCATAATCTGCGGCGACGCGCGCGATATGTCAGCGGTCCCGGATTCATCTGTCGCTCTCGTCATAACCTCTCCTCCGTATTTCGCCGGCAAGCAGTACGAATTAGAACTCGGTGAGGGAGGGATACCTGCTTCATACGTTGAGTATCTCGAGATGCTGCGCGATGTTTTTGCAGAGTGCGAACGCGTGCTGCAGCCGGGGGGTCGAATGGCGGTGAATGTCGCGAATCTTGGCCGACGTCCTTATCGCTCGCTTGCTGCGGATATCACAACAATTCTGCAGGATGATCTCGGCCTCTTGCTACGCGGTGAGGTCGTATGGGTAAAGGGTGAGGGCGCCTCGGGTTCTTGCGCATGGGGATCTTTTCAGAGTGCCGCTAACCCAGTGCTGCGAGACCTCTCGGAGCGCGTGTTGCTTGCATCTAAAGGACGCTTTGATCGCGCTATTACTCGCGCAAAGCGAGAGAAGCAGGGCCTGCCGTTTGAGAACACGATCTCGCGCGAGGAGTTCATGGAGGCGACGCTAGATGTTTGGCGCATCGCCCCCGAGAGTGCAAAGCGCGTTGGGCACCCGGCGCCTTTCCCAATCGACCTTCCAGCTCGCCTCATGCGCCTATATACATATCGCGGAGATGTAGTGCTCGACCCATTTATGGGGTCTGGTACCACTGGGGTTGCAGCGGTGCGCAATGACCGCAGATATTTAGGCTTCGAGATGGATGCGCAATACGTAGAGTTGGCCGAGAAGCGAATCGCTGCGGCCAAAGAAGTTGGGGCAATAGACGCCCCACCTGCCGAGGCATAAACCGCCCGGCCCTCGAAAACGCCGAACTTCGGGTGATAAGTGTCGCTATAGCGACAACAACTACCCGAAGTTCAGGGGAAATGGGCATGGGGTCGTAACCTGATGACGTGATTCCAAACCTCGGAGCAGTTAGTAGCGAGAACGTCACCCTGATCGTGGCGTTCGGTGGAGGAATCATCTCTATTCTCTCTCCGTGCGTACTTCCGATGGTGCCTGGATATATCGCGCTTGTCACGGGGCTGGAGGTCTCAGACGTACGCGAAGGACGCGCACGCGATCTCGGGCGTATTGCGGCGATGACTGGTTGGTTTGCTCTCGGGTTCACAACAGTCTTCGTATTACTTGGGCTCGCAGCGAGCAGGCTCGGACAATCAGTCTTTGATAATCAGGCCCTACTTACGCGCCTCTCAGGCGTTTTGGTATTTGTGATGGCGCTCTACCTTGCGGGTTCGCAACTCTTGATGGCTCCACGCCTTTACGGGGAGTCACGTTTCCAAGTGCGCACCGGACAGTTTGGAATGTTCACTGCACCGATTGCAGGAGCAGCGTTCGCCTTCGGTTGGTCTCCGTGTCTAGGTCCAATCATCGCTGCGGTATTCGGTGTCGCTGCGACTCAATCAGGTCCGCGTGCGATTGCTCTTTTGGTCGCTTACTCAGCTGGAATGGCTGTCTCATTTCTAGGGGTCGGCCTCGCATTTGGAAGATGGGCCGCGCCGCTTGAGTTTGTGAAGAGACACTTGCGCGCTCTTACGTTTATCTCTGCTGGGATACTCGCTGTTTTTGGTGTGCTGTTGATGATGGATCGAATGTGGATGCTCTCCTTGTGGCTGACCCAAGCCTTGGATGCCTTGGGGCTAGACCGCCTCGTTGAGCTGGGGTAAAGGCACAGTTAACAGCGCAGATAGAAGGGCAGATCTATAGGTGAGATTGCCCAAATACCGGCGAGGCGGCGAGGCCGGTAATGGGGCTATCGTTCAGAGACTTTTAACGGGGGAGATTGAAGTGGCTCACGACATAATTATTCGCAATGGAAGTGTTCTCGATGGAACCGGCACAGCAGCGATTCGTGCGGATGTTGCGATAGATGGCGACCGCATTACTGTCATTGGTGACCTGAGCGGAGTAGAGGCAAAGCGCGAGATCGATGCGCGCGGGCTTACCGTTACTCCGGGCTTCGTTGATCTGCAT
>WLHA01000128.1 GCA_009702955.1 Actinomycetota bacterium | reverse complement strand
CGTCAAGTTTTGATCACTGTCGAGAAGAACCGTGCAGGTAGGGGCGGCGTCAACATTCAGTTCGATAAGGACTTTGAGTTCTATCGACTAAATCCCCAACGATCATTCCTCGTCGAGAAACTCCTTAGTGACGTGCTATCCGAAGGTTAACGAACTAGCTACCAGAGAATTCTTTCATCGGCTCTGCGTAGAACTGCGAGTACCACTTCCGGAACTTCAAGATCGGTCCGTCAGTATCAGCAAGCGCTGGTACCGGCAGGAAAACCTTGTTCTCCCAGATGGGCGTATCCTCTACAACTTGTTTGTTGATCTCCTTAACAAATGCAGATGCAACTGTTGAGGTAAGTGCTTCATCTTCAAATTTGCGGACCGTAAAGTTGAATCGAACAATGCAGGTTTCATCATCAATCGGTGTCGTGGTTGCAATATTGATGGCATCGACAATTCCCGAGAACCAAACCTTTGAGAAACCAGGGCCGTAGTTATAGACGTCAATTCGTCCCCAGGTTGTGCCTCGAGGAGTCACGTAAGACTGCTTTGAGAGCATGACCGAGCACGGACCATCGGTGTCATATTTCTCCACCTCTGCAACCGTCTCAGTGCCGTGGACATAGAGGAAATGTGCAGGATCTGCGCTGTTCTCCATCATTTCTTGGGGGACGGTCTTGATCACGTACTCGGAGCTGTAGTACTCGCTCCATCCTGCATCGCCGATCTCCTCGATCTCCTCGACTTCCCACATCGGGGCGATCTCGGGATCCGGGTGGCGCCAGGCAAGAACAAAGCCGTTGCGCACTACAACTGGATAGGTACGCAGTCGCGCCTTGCGATTGACCTTCTCTGAGTACGGAATCTCGAGGCACGTACCACCACCATCAAAACGCCACCCATGGAAAGGACATGTAATTGCACCATCAGAGACCTGACCACCCTTGCCTAGGTGTGCTCCAAGGTGAGGGCAGAACGCATCCTGCAGGTGATACTCCCCTGCTTCATCGCGCCACAGAACAAGGTCGGCACTCCAGTACTGAAGAGCTTTGACGCCTCCAGGCTCCAAATCATCTGGGTACGCAACCTGAAACCAGCCGTAAGGGTGCGGAAACGGGAATCTGCTCATCTACTACTCCAAGGTGGCTTGATAAAGGGGTCACTCTAATGAATGAAACGTGTTTCCACTCTCCCACTTATCTTGAGTGAATGCACCCCGGAGCACTTAGTTTTTATCTGAATCCTTGGTCTTAAATTTCGACCTAAATCGGCCGAATCCAACCTTGACTGCTACGAATCCGGCGGCGAAGAGGCCCGCTACTGCGGATATAACCACACTCCCGGTCCCTGCGTCTAGATAACCAAAATCCATAATTCCAACCCTCTCATAATGCGGCCCCTTCGATAGCGCTCCACCCGAAACCTGCTCCTATCCCCGCCAGCCGCGACGATTTGGGAGAAGAGTCTGAGAGAGAAATGCTGACCGATCGAGCAGAACGCTACTCCTATATTCGGGGTCATAAGACTATGAAAGTTGTTTAGTTCCCGCACTTAGTTGCAAGGGAATTTCATGACCCTTTTACCCGCTAGCGTTTCGCCCGTGGCGTCAGCAGAATCAGTATCCCAAGGCCCGGCAGCGATAATTCTGGGAGCCGGGCGAGCATCCCGGGGCGGATCGCCGAGCGCTCTGAGAAGTATCGATAAAGAGTCTCGTGTGCTTGATTGGATACTCCAAGGATTTAGTTCCCTCGAGAGCCTTGAAGTGACATTTGTTGCTGGTTATCGGGCAGAGGAGATCACGGCCAAGTACCCAGAGATTCGAACGTCTATCAATACCAACTGGCGTCGGACCGGACCTGCCGCATCGCTTCGATCAGCCCCACTCGAACGAGGACGAGTTACTTGGATCACCTACTCAGACATCGTCTTTCGCCCGGACGCTGTAGAGCGGCTCAGTGCGATGACGGGAGAGATCGCTGTAGCGGTCGACTCGAAGTGGCGCTTTAGGTATGACGGCCGCTCCGCAGAGGCGATTCTGCATGCCGAACGCGTAGTAGTTGATGGCGACCGACTAGTAGCGATCGGACCAGAGGTAACGGAGTCGGAGGCCACAGCCGAGTTTGCAGGGCTCGTAAAACTGGATAGTGATGCCACCAATTTGCTTGACGACGCACTCAACTCAGGCGCACTCGCTTCAACTGCAACGGTGCCGGCAATTATCGCGCATCTCATATCCATGGGAGTAACAGCGAGCGCTGTTGATCTTGAGGGTGACTGGGCAGAGTTAGATGCGAAGCAAGACCTTGCTCGTTTCATTCTGGGCACAAAGGCAGAGTCTCTTGAGCGCCTATCCCCCATGGCTCATGGCGGCTCCATCGGCGACCTACTGCGCATCTCAATCAGTGATTGGGATTTGACGCCCGAAGATTGCATTGATCGAGCGATACGAGCGTTTCCATCCGAACTTCTAATTGTGCGGAGCAGCGCCGAGGCAGAGGATGGTTGGATTGATTCTGCAGCGGGAGTTCACACAAGCGTCTTAAATGTTGCGAGCGAGCGAGAAGCCCTCAGGAGTGCGATAAATGAGGTCTTCGAGTCGTACAGAACACGGAGCCCAGACGACCACGTATTTATACAGAAAATGCTCACCGATGTGAAAATGAGCGGCGTAGTAATGACACGAACCCACGCCATTGGGGCTCCATATTACGTCGTCAACTACGACGACGTCACAAACCGCACAGATGCTGCTACTGCGGGGATGGAGGTAAAGACCCTCTGGGCACACAGAGGCTCCGTACAGAACATCCGCGATCCCGAACTTCGTAGCGTAATTGATGTCGTCTCCAAGATAGAGGGGCTCGTAGGGCACGACTCTCTAGACATTGAGTTTGCGGTCTCCGGAGCGACAGTTCATATTCTCCAGGTACGGCCAATTGTTCTTAGAGACACCCCCGCTGTAGTTGATGATGATGAAGTTGATCAATTTCTTCTCGAGGCGGAGTTGAAAATACGGCAATTAGACGCCTGCCCGAGCAACCTTTTGGGGTCACACCTGCATCTCAGCGTTATGACTGATTGGAATCCTGCTGAGATCATCGGTGTAACTCCTAAGCGGCTAGCGAGCAGCATTTACCGCTTCCTAGTGATGGATGATGTATGGGCCCAGCAGCGCTTCGAGTACGGGTACCGCGACGTACGGCCGCAGTCCTTGATGCTTGAGATTGCAGGCCACCCATATGTTGACGTCAGGGCAAGCTTCACCTCATTTATTCCGGGCGCACTCCCTGATTCACTCGCAGAGAAGCTCGTAAACGCATACCTTGCACGCTTATCCTTATTCCCCGCGTTACACGATAAGGCTGAATTTGAGATTCTTTTCACCTGCTTGACAACTGATTTCGCATCTAGAACCTTGTGGCTAAGGGCGGCTGGCATCTCAGACGAGGAGACGCAACTCCTACATTTAGCTTTAACTGAGATCACTGCGAAAGGAATAGCAAGGCTTGAACCAGACCTTATGGCAATGGAGGATTTTGAGACCAAGACCGAGCAGATACTTGCTCTAACCACTGAAGGCCTTGAGTCGGCAGTTTTGCTTCTCAATCATGCCAAGCAGGTGGGCACCCCGCTCTTCGCTCACCTAGCAAGATCGGCCTTCGTGGCAACAGCGATTCTTGATTCACTCGTACGATCAATGGCCATTACAGCCGATCAGCGCGATCAATTCCTGGGATCGATAGCAACTGTTCTCACGGATTTGAAGACAGATGCTTGGCGCGTGCGCATCGGTGAAATCAGTTTTGAGACTCTTGTAGCTAAATATGGGCACCTTCGCCCTGGGACCTACGACATCACAGCGCCGTGCTATGCAAGCGCTCCTGATTTGTACTTTGGGCCGATAGTGGAGAACTCGCAAGAGCCCCCTGCGGAGTCTGAGTTTGCTTGGGATAGCGCCACCGAAGAGCGCGTCGACAGCGCTCTCTTGACATCTGGGATCAATTTATCAGCGAGAGGGTTCCTTAAATTTGCTGTCGGCGCCATAGCCGGGCGGGAACGTAGCAAGTTTGCCTTTACCAAAGCACTAAGCAGAGCGCTCGAAGGATTAGCTGATTATGGAGAGAGCATCGGGCTCAATCGCGACGACCTAGCTCACATTGAAATATCCGACCTCATGAATATTGGTGAACATGAGCAAGATCCGTTTGATTATTTACTAAGGCGATCAGGTGAGGGGCAAGATGCACATATATTCGCACGTTCGATCTGTCTCCCTTCCCAGATTTCGTCGTCAGCGCAGATTCGATGTTTCACCCAGGATGCAGCCGAACCCAACTTTGTGACCACTAAGAAGGTCCAGGGACGTGTAGTCATTGCTCCCGACGATCCCTCGGTAGATATTCGAGGCGTCATCGTGCTAATTGCGAATGCAGACCCGGGATTTGATTGGATGCTTGCGCGAGGCATTGGCGGTCTAGTGACATGCTACGGAGGTTCGAATTCTCACATGGCGGTACGTGCTGCTGAACTGGGAATACCAGCTGCGATTGGGGTTGGGAGCGCTAAATTCGAGGCCCTATTAGAGGCTTCGGCGATACAACTTGATTGCGAATCTCGTTCGATTGATCGGATAATGCAGTGAAGATAGTGCATTGTGGATAGTGAATTGAGTTCGAATCGCAGAGTTCCAGTCGTCGCTATTTCGCAGCGAGTCGTACAGGAGACTTACCGCCTTGAGACGCGCGATGCTCTCGACCAAGGCTGGGCCGCTCTACTTGAGACGCTTGGGGCAATAGTGGTTCCGGTTCCAAATTTACTAGCCGACATACAGAGCTGGTTGGAGACAATAAAGCCGAGCCTCATCATCTTGAGCGGAGGGAATGACCTCGCGCACCTAGGCACCTCAGATGGTTCCAGCGATCGTGACGCAACAGAGAGTGGCCTACTGTCATATGCCACCGAAAACATGACACCTCTACTCGGTGTGTGTCGCGGAATGCAGTTCCTCGCACACGCCTCTGGAGGCACTCTGACTGCAGTCACGGAACATGCCGGCACGAGCCATGTGGTGGCCTCTGTAGAGAGCGAGAGCCCATGGGCGTGGTCTGGGGT
>WLHA01000127.1 GCA_009702955.1 Actinomycetota bacterium | reverse complement strand
CCAGATTGGCTCTGCAGAGGACGCTTGGTCACGAGCATCTATGGTCCTCAAAGTTAAAGAGCCCCAAGCGCATGAGTTTGGTTACCTACGGCCAGGGCTTGTGCTCTTTACCTATCTGCACCTCGCCGCATACCCAGATGTCGCTGATGCTCTATGTACGAACGGGGTAACAGGTGTCGCATACGAGACTGTCCAGGCGGCAGATGGTGCACTCCCACTCTTAGCCCCGATGAGCGAGGTCGCCGGTCGGATGGCCACACAGGTCGGCGCACATTTTCTAGAGCGTGAGCATGGAGGGCGCGGAGTACTCCTAGGCGGAGTACCAGGGGTGCGCCCCGCTCGCGTTGTAGTTCTAGGCGCTGGCAATGTTGGGTGGAATGCAGCCTGGATCGCGCAGGGCATGGAGGCAGAGGTAATGCTTCTGGACCGCAATACCGATCGTCTTCGCTGGGTTGACCAGATCCATCAAGGACGAATAATTACGATCGCTAGTAATCGAGGGGCGGTTGCACGCGCTGTCGCAGATGCAGATTTAGTAATTGGTGCAATTCTCGTCCCTGCCGGGAGAGCTCCCGTTGTCGTCACCGAAGATATGGTGCGAGGGATGAAGCCCGGGGCGGTCATCGTGGATGTAGCGGTAGATCAGGGCGGCTGTATAGCTACGACGCGTGAGACAACGCATGACAAACCTGTCTACGAGAAGCACGGTGTAATCCATTACGCGGTTGGCAATATGCCCGCTGCCGTGCCGTTCACTTCTACTTACGCTCTCACCAATGCAACCCTTCCATTTGCAGTGACGCTTGCCACGCGAGGGGTAGTGGGCGCCGCCTCCGCAGACCCGATGCTTCGCTCCGGGGTAAACACTGTTGGAGGCATGATCACGCATCCAACAGTTGCGGCGGCTCTGGGTAGCGAGAGTATCGATCCTGTCTCGGCACTAACCGAGGGATAGCTCACGCGCCAGATAGCGCGCCCTGCATCCCGCTGAGCCTCTAGAGACTCCCAGCTACGGTCGGCGACGGCCCCTGACAACGGGGGGAGTTCGGCAGTGACCATCGCCGACCGGCTGACCGTCACGCTTCTTAGGCTCCCAGTAATTGAATACCAGTTGGCTTCGGTTGTGTTAACGGAGTGCTAACTGCCGCCTTCAGCTCCATCACGCTCACTGGCGATCGCCTCGAATACCTCTTCGCGATGCACAGCAATATGGTGCGGGGCCTCGATGCCGATGCGCACCTGGTCTCCATTTACCTCAAGAACACGCACGATGATCGTGTCGCCGATCATGATTGCTTCTTGTTCTTTACGAGTCAGTACAAGCATTCGTCTCCATCCTTGGTCTCACTTCTTGAGAATCTTGTTCGATATGCAGCAGAGTTAGCACTAATCCGCGCTCCATATTCTAAAGCCCAGGCGCGACAGAAGCGCGGACCAACGCGAGCGTTGCTTTTTCAGTCCAGCGTTTTCGTTAGCACCACTGCACTACCTATGCGGGCTTCTCGCCTACGCAGTGCCAGTTAAGGGTGAGCAGTTCCTCTTCCTCGGCCTTGATATACGACTGGCTGTTCTCATTCATTCGCTGCATGAGTTTGTCCGTCTTCTTTGGAATGACATGCAACTTTGCGAGGAGTTTGAATGCAGCCTCATACTTGTCGAAGAGGGCCACCTCTTTCTTTATAACCTCAACAGCTGGGCGCCCGACGGAGGAGATGAGCTCGAAGCCCGCGTCTCGATATGCATCCTCCCAGTACTTGTAATACCAAAACCCGCCGAATACCGTGAGTTCGCGGGTGTGCTGAATGAGGGTGCGCTTGTGCTCGTCATCTCGGTCATACGCATCAAGAGCCGCTACGTCGTTGATCACAAACCTGCCGCCTGGCTTCAAGACTCGAAAGACCTCAGAGAATGTGTAGTCGTGGTTACTCACGTATGTCATTGGCTGAATCGCATACACGGCATCGAAGGTTGCGTCATCAAACTCAAGTGCCTTGTTGAAGTCGCCGACCGCAAAATTCTCTCTCGGGAGATTCGGGTTTCGCCAGGCCTTCTCTATCTGCGACCGATCTAGGTTGACTCCGTTCGGCGTAGCGCCAGTTAGCTCTGCCATGTGCTCGGCGATTGCCCCACACCCACAACCAAGATCAAGAAACCTCTCGCCAGGTTTTAACCGCAGATCGCTCGCAACGATCCGCTCAAAGAGAATTTGGTTCTGGAGTACCGACTGCTCGGGGTCAATAGTCGGGGGCATATACATTTTCTCGACCGACCCAAGCGTGCAGAGCAAGTGAATAACTTTGTAGAGCTCGGTGAGTTCGTTACTGCTCCCCTGGGGATAGCCGCGTAGTGGAACTGCGTTCTCGTAATCAGCCTTTGTATTCTCAGGCGAGTCGATGAAGAGCTCCCCATAGGAGCGCATGTACGCGGTGTAGTCAGCATCGCTGATGGTAAGAAGCCCCCAGAGTGCCCCGAGGCGGTCCTTCAAGGTTGTCGGCTTGTGTTTCATTTGCCCCCCGGCGTCAGGTCGCTGAGGATCAGCGTGATTGCAGACCGTAGCGCGCGCCTCGGACTCTCGGGGTGGAGTGTGTAACTTCAGTGGGTCGCCAGGGACTTGAACCCTGAACCTGCGGGTTAAAAGCCCGATGCTCTGCCAGTTGAGCTAGCGACCCTCGCCATTACGGTAGCGGGCAGTCCAGATACTAAGCAGAGTCGAGCCTGTTTGTATTAGCGAGTGCCTAGTTTCGAACATTTGTTCGTCGCCATTCTCTGGCGAAGATTTCGATACCTAGGCGAAGCGCACCTCTATATGGCCGGCATCGATCTCGCTGATAAGTGAGGCGTGGTCGAGGACAACTTGATCTGCATAGGCAGCTGCGAATGCGGCAATCGAACGATCGAAGACGCCGCTCTCTCCTAGATAGCCCGCAATAGCGTCGCCATCACCGCTACGCACATGCGCACGGGCGAGCGTTACCCCACACAGACGCGCATAGTGGACGAATCCTGGAGGGTTCATAAACGCCAGATCGAAAGATCCCTTCATGTCTCGCAGTTGTCTGAAGTAGTAGTCAATCTCGACTTCTTCGTCCCTCGTCCACCCCAAGAAGAGGTCGCTCGCCGACTGCATTAAACGCTGACCCTCAACTACTCGCTCACCGTGCGTCTCAAACTCGCTAGGCCCTAGGTACGGCTCGAGCACCGACATACTGGCTTGCTTGAATTGAAGGAGAAGAGGGGACCCTCCGTCATCAACAAAGACCGCGAATAACGCGCGGGTTCCAACACTCCCCACTCCAACCACTTTGCGGCCTAGCGCTACAAACTTAAACCGGTCAAGGAGGTGGCGTCGGTCACGCACGAGTGTCTCGCGGTACTCGGCGAACGCCTTTTCAAACCGCAAACGTTCCTGATCATCCAATTCGAGCGGAACGACAAGCGGAGGGTTGTTAATAATTCGCAGCGCTCCATCGTCGCCAATCTCTGTGAGCTTGTTTACCGCTCGTTCGTTGGTGCGGCCCCTTGCTTTCTCAATCTGGCGACGAGCGCGTTCAATGCTGCGTCGATCGCGTGTTGCATCAAGTCCAAGAAGCGCCAAATCAAATGATGGTCCTGCTCGGTGGTCTCCGCGTCTAACCGAATCAATCTCTGAAAGGACCGTGTCAATATCTACACGGAAATACCACTCGTCGAGGGTTGAGAGTCTGGTCAAGGCGCGGACACCTTCGCCATAGGAGCGCGCTACCTCTAATACGCCGGTGCTCACGACACCTGGCGCGTAACCATTCGAACGACCCGCTATCTCGAAAGATGCAGCGAGTCGCTTGACATCCCACTCCCAAGGGCCTGGCATGGTTTCGTCAAAATCGTTTAGGTCGAAGACGAGCCTGCGCTCAGGCGTTGCGTACATGCCGAAGTTAAGAAGGTGAGCATCCCCGCAGGTCTGCACCGTGATCCCGGTTACTGGGGTCTCAGATAGATCCTGTGCCATTACTGCAGCGGCGCCTCGGAAGAAGGCGAAGGGAGATGCCGCCATTCGGCCATAGCGAATCGGGACTAGATCGGCGACTCTGAGCTCATCTTGTTCGCGAAGAATCTCAATCGGATCACGCCTATCTTCGGAGGGCCCCCATGAACCATGGCTAGATCGACTCGCGACCTTTCGAAGCCTCCGGCCAAGCGCTCGCCTCTCTGAGCGATCATCAACACTAGGCATAGTCTCCATAGGTTTTAGCTGCTCCACTTCGCATGAAAACTCACGAGTAATGTTGTTACTAGGACTTTCTGTCGGCCACTTGGCCTCTGTATTTTTCTTGCATCCTCAAGATTAGAACCATTTATCAAGCGGCGCTGTGCACTTAATTGCGCTCTGCTCTATCGCCCTGGAGGGTCACTTGCCGATCATTGGACTCAACCATGCAGTGCTCTACGTTCGTGATGCCGAGCTCACAGCCAAGTTCTTTATTGAGGTTCTCGATTTCACGCGCGTTAGCGACTACTCCGATTTCAAGGGCGGTGCGTTTCTACGCGCCAACGGATCAACAAACGACCACGATCTAGCGTTGTTCTCAATTGGGCCAAATGCTAAAGACTCGGCAGCAGGGAAACTCTCGGTCGGGCTTTACCATCTTGCTTGGGAGGTAGATACCCTCGACGACCTCGAGGCATATGGGCAGCGGCTCCACGCAGCAGGCGCTTTAGTGGGAGCATCAGATCACGGCGCAACACGTTCGCTCTACGCACACGACCCCGACGGTCTCGAGTTTGAGGTGACATGGGTTGTGCCTGCTGCGCTGATCACCGCTGCAGACTCTCCAAAAACTGCCCCGCTTGATATCAAGCGAGACATGAAACGCTTTGGCCGTGACACCGTCGGTGGCATCGGGGTCTCACGACCAAGCATTTAAGAATCCACTTTAGGGCCGTTTCTTTAGGTCTGTTTTTTATCCGTCTCTCTAACCGCGGAGACCCATCGAGTAAGTGTCTGAGACCGTGATGTATCCCCACGCAGTTGCGCTCGATACTTCTGTTGGGGAGTTACGTTGGATGGTGGTGCCATCACCAAGTTGACCCCAAGCGTTGCCGCCCCAGCACCAAAGCGACT
>WLHA01000126.1 GCA_009702955.1 Actinomycetota bacterium | reverse complement strand
TGCGTCCGCGCATTGATCCACGGAAGAGCCCATCGAGGCGAGGGCGCATCTCAGCGGGGTCCTGCCAGTTGTTGTTCGTACCTGCATCGATCTCGCGCTCCGAGCAGATGAAGGTGCGGTCCTCAACACGTGCAACGTCGGAGGGGTCTGTAGCAGCCCAGTATGAGTTAGGGCGCTTAGTGTCGTCGAGAGGAATGAAGGTGCCTGCATCGACGAGTTGTTTCGCGAGTAGCTCGGCCTCAGACTCCGATCCGTCGAACCAGTGAATAGAGACTGGCTCGCAGAGCGCTGCCATCTCCTCTACCCATGCAAGTAGACGAGCGTTCTTTGTTGGGGCGTTCGTGGCGATTGACACGGTTGCGGCTCCTAGCGAGAAGGGTAGGCCCGATATTCCTGGGCTGTTCGTTGGCTATTCGTGGGCTTGATTCTGGGATTCCTAAGTGCTGCGGAATAGTAGGCCCGAGGTGCTAATCCCTCCCAACCGCGCGCAGATCAGTCGCATATCAGTCTTGGGGGTTTTACAGAGGGGTACTCCGTAGGGTTGTTAGTTGCCAAGCCAAGGCTCGGCGAGCAGCAGGTGCTTAGATCTGTACCTGATCTGGTAGGCCGAGGTCTTTCTCGGCGCCACTGCGGACACGAGATGCGCGGCCCTCAGGGTCGAGATCAAAATTGACCCGCTGCCCCTGACGGAGTGAGGTGAATAGAGATCCATTTAAGGCGTCGGGAGCGAGGACGATGTCCAAGCGATCTGTATCGCGCACAACTACACCCTCGCCGCTATCCGGATCGAAGGAGCGAACTACACCCTGCATTGGGTTAGCGCTTCTGGACCTTGCCGGCCTTTAGGCAGGCTGTGCAGACGTTGACGCGCTTGGGCGTGCCGTTCACGATCGCGCGAACCTTCTGGATGTTTGGGTTCCAGCGACGCGGTGTGCGGCGGTGCGAGTGGCTGAGGCGCATACCGAAGATTGGCTTCTTTGCGCAGATGTCGCATACGGATGACATTTATAAACCTCAAGATCGTTCTTAGGACGGGGGTGAGAGTAGCAGGGCGATGGGGTCTAGGTCGCTCTCAAGGCTTGGAGGTGGGTAATCGCACTGCAAATATTGACAGCAGGGCGATGGGGTCTAGGTCGCTCTCAAGGCTTGGAGGTGGGTAATCGGCTCCTCTTTGCCCTCGTTTGGCTCTCTTGGGGAACCACTGCGGCGGTACTATCGGCGAGTGCCCTCTCTTGAAACCCTCTCCGCTGCAGACCTACGCCAAGTCCTGATTCGATTTCGGGATGCCCTCCGGGGGCATCAAGAAGAGTTGAACCGCCTAAACGTCTACCCGGTTCCCGATGGTGACACGGGTACGAATATGACCCTCACCCTCGAGACGGTAGCGAGTGAGCTCCGAACTGCGGAGACAATGGATGAGGTATGCGAGGCAATTGCACACGGATCGCTAATGGGTGCGAGGGGTAACTCTGGAGTAATTACCTCTCAGATTCTGCGTGGCCTGGCAGAGACCTTCCGCCCTACTGACTCCATTGGTCCAATTGAGTTAGTAGCGGCCCTTCGCCGTGCTGCCGATGCTGCGTATCAAGCAGTAATGCGGCCTGTTGAGGGCACAATCCTTACCGTCGCAAGAGAGACAGCCGAGGCCGCTGAGAATGTAACGCCCTCGAGTCTTGAGGCAGTTCTGCTAGCCGCATCGGCGGGCGCAGAGGATTCAGTTCTACACACGCCAGACCTTCTGCCTGCTCTGCGCGATGCGGGTGTTGTAGATGCCGGAGGACGCGGTTACACGCTTCTGATCGATGCCTTCTTAGAGGTTGTATCGGGCCGTCCGATCCCGGAGTCTGTGCTTGGTGATCCCCTCAATATCGTTCGAGCCCACCTCGCGGGCGAAGGCATTGCCTCGCTCCGTTATGAGGTGATGTTTTTACTTGAGGCGCCAGAGTCAACGATTGACGCTTTTAAAGCAGCCTGGATGGCCCTCGGCGACTCAATCGTTGTTGTGGGAAGCGATGGTCTCTGGAACTGCCACGTTCACACCGACGACATCGGCGGATCGATCGAGGCCGGTATCGATGCTGGTCGCCCTCGCAGTATCCGAGTTACCGACCTAATCGAGCAGGTTGAGGAGGAGCAGTGGGTACGCGACCACGACTCTGAGGACAACAGCCAATCTGATGAGGAGCAGGTAGCAACTGCGGTTGTATCGGTAGGAGTAGGAATTGGGGTCAATCGCCTGCTGCGGAGTCTTGGAGTGCATGAGATCGTTGCAGGTGGTCAGTCAATGAACCCCTCCACCGCGCAGATTCTCGAGGCCGTAGAGCGATGCCCTGCAGACTCTGTGATTGTGCTGCCCAATAACAAGAACATCATCCCGGTAGCTCAGCAGGTCAATGCTCTCTCGACAAAACGAGTCGAGGTGCTATCAACGGTCTCGGTATTGGAGGCGTTGTCTGCATTGTTTACCTACGATCCAGACTCTGACTGCGCTGTCAACCTTGCTGCTATGGGCTCTGCAGCAAACGGGGTAAGAGCGGGTGAGGTAACGCAGGCGGTGCGTGATAGCTCCGCAGAGTGCGGCCCAATCAAAGAGGGCGATTGGCTAGCGATTGGCCCGAACGGCATTGGATCTACTGCAACTTCGGCAGCAGGAGCGGCGTTTGCTCTCGTCGACTCACTCGTGGATGAAGACAGCGAAATTGTGACCGTGCTAGTCGGTACAGACGCGAGGCCAGCGGAGGTTGAGCGACTGCGCGAGCACCTAAGAGCGCGACACCCGCATGTTGAGGTCGAGGTGCATGAAGGCGGACAGCCTCTCTATCCATATCTCATCGGGGTGGAGTAGCCGCTCCCTCTCAGAGAGTGGAGCGCAACCCCAACAAATCAGTGGAAGAGCACCCGCGAACTTTTCGTGAGCTTGAGAGGACAACTCTCGGCGATATAGGCATAACCGCGCGACTCATAGAGCGTTTTGAGGTCATGGGGATTCACTCAGTTCTCGATTTACTACGGCTCTATCCCCGCCGCCTCCATGATCGATCGAACATAACGCCGCTGACCGATATAGAGGTAGGTGTCGAGGCGACGGTTTTCGGCTCTGTTGAGAAATGTGAATTGAAGACCGGACGAAATAATAAGAAACGCGTCGAGGTAATCCTGCGCAACGGAGATGCCCGCCTTCGTGTCACGTTCTTCAATCAGGTTTGGCGCCAGAAAGAGTTGGCCCCAGATACTGAGGTCGCGATGTTCGGAAAGGTTGATTCGTTCGGTGGCAGCCTTCAGATGGTTAACCCCATTGTGGATGTTCTCGGCAAGGCTGGCGAGGGGAAGACTGGCCGAATTATCGCTGTCTATCCGCAGTCGGCCAAAGCCGGGCTTAGTTCGTGGGACATTGCTCCAGCTGTTGCTAAGGCTCTCGAGTGGGTAGGGGAGTTCTACGAACCTCTCGATGAGGCGCTTCGCTCTCCGCTGAAGTTGGGCAAGATCGATCGAACAAAGGCCTTCAACGACATTCATGGCGTTCCAAGCATTGAGGATCATCGCCAGGCAGAGCGACGACTCAGGTTCGACGAGTTTCTTGTTGCCCAGATTGGCTTGGTGGCTCGCAAGCGCGCGCTTCAAGCCTCAGACGCAGGGATCAAGCACCAAATAGGCGGCCCCCTTGTCAAGGAGTTCTTAAAGAACCTGCCTTTTGAGATGACTGACGACCAGAGCACTGCGATCTCTGAGATAAACCAAGACCTTGCCACCGCTGCTCCGATGCATCGACTCCTGCAGGGAGATGTTGGCTCTGGAAAGACAGTGGTTGCCTTGGCCGCGATGCTCACAGCGGTAGAGGGCGGATATCAAAGCGCGATGATGGCACCTACTGAGGTGTTAGCAGAGCAGTTGTATGCAGTGGCAAGCCGCACGATCGGCGTACTTAAAGTTCCATCTCCAGATGGCGTGCTGCTCTCAGAGCAAGAGGTTGGGGTTCGACTGCTCACGAATCGGACCAAGGCGAGAGAGCGAGCAGCAATAGCGGATGGCCTGCGCGATGGAACTATCCATATTGTGATCGGTACCCATGCGCTTCTATACGGCGAGTCTCCGTTTACGAATCTTGGAGTAATCGTTATTGACGAGCACCACCGATTCGGGGTCGAGCAGCGCGATGTTTTGAAGCAGCGTGCCGTCGCAGGAAGAGTCCCTGATGTTTTGGTTATGACAGCAACGCCAATCCCTCGCACTGCCGCGCTCCTTATCTACGGCGATCTTGATATCTCAACTCTCAAGGTCATGCCCTCGGGGAGGCAGCCCATAACAACTGAGTTACTCAAGCGCGAAACGGTTGCAGTCGGTGCTGCTTATCAGCGGGCTCGAGATGAGGTTAAGAACGGGCACCAGGTGTATGTGGTCTGCCCGCTCGTTGAGGACTCCGGCAAGATTGAGGCAGCGGCTGCAACAAAGCGAGCGGAGGAACTCGGAAATACAGAGTTCAAGGGGCTAAATGTCGGTTTGCTACACGGCCAGATGCCCTCTGCGGAGAAAGAGAAGATCATGAACTCGTTTAGGAGTAAAGAAATAGATGTATTGGTCGCTACGACAGTGATTGAGGTTGGTGTTGACGTCCCCAACGCGACAGTGATGATTATTGAGGATGCTCAGCGTTTTGGCTTGGCGCAGCTGCACCAGCTGCGCGGGCGCGTTGGTCGCGGCGGCGGGGCATCTTGGTGCTACCTGATCGCTGACGTAACAACAAAGGATGCAGCTGCGCGGATGGAGGCGATGGTCGAGACGACGGATGGCTTCGTGCTCGCTGATAGAGATTTAGAGATTCGCGGAACTGGCCAAATTTTCGGAGAGCGCCAATCCGGACAGAGCATTGATAAGCACCTTCGCTTAGCGCGCCTTCCGCGCGACATTAAGTATGTCGAGTTCGCGCGAACAACTGCAGAATTGATCCTGGACTCTGATCCAGATCTGGCGCACCACCGGCCGTTAGCCGAAGAGGTTGAGGATCTACTCGGCGATGACGTCGAGTACCTCTTCAAATCCTGATGGCTGGTCGTGGTCCGCGAGTTATAGCTGGAGAGTTTGGTGGCATGCGGCTAAGCGCTCCGCGCGGCGACCGAAC
>WLHA01000125.1 GCA_009702955.1 Actinomycetota bacterium | reverse complement strand
GCCCCAGAACCCATACTCACGGTTCTCTCGTGCCCAGTCACGGCAGGGTGCCATCGCTGCGCACTCGGTGCAGACGCCTCGTGCCTTGGACTCGCGTACAACGCGTGCCTCAGGGCGCTCGCCGGCTGGAGCAAAGAAGAGCTCTGTTCGCCCTTGACATGCAGCATCAGTGGTCCACGCGAGTGGCCCCGTAAAGACAATGCTTGACATGATTTCTGCTGCCATTTTTGGCTCCTTGGATCTTGGATCAAAACCGATTGGAATTCGAAGTGGTTATTTTTAAAGTGCCATCCGGTGCCTTGGCTACCGGTGGGATAACTCTTGCTGTACGACTTAAGGCTCTCTGTAGGGTTCCTGAATGCCCGCCTACAAGTGAATTGCTCATAATTAGAGTCCAAAGTCCTGAATCTGTCCAACAGTTAGTTGCGATGCTTCCCATCTCAATCTATGATGGAGGCTAAGTAGCGCTGTTACATAGCCGATTTCACTCACTTTCCCACAATCAGCGCGCATAATTTATTTTTAATTTTTCCCAAATTTGGGTCTCTGATCGCAAACGAAATGGAACTGAAATGGATTTGAAATGGAGTTAAAGCACCTAGAGGCTCTGATCGCTGTCTCCCAGGAGGGTTCTTTTACGGCCGCTGCCGACCGATTACGCACAGTCCAATCCAACATCTCGGAGCAGATCCGCCAACTCGAGGTCGAACTAGGTACTGAGCTGCTTGTGCGGAGCCGTCAAGGGGCGACTCTCACCGAGGCTGGGCGCGCGGTGCTAGCTCGAGCGAGTCGTATCAAACATGAGGCAAGTGAAATTGCCTCTGATGTAGCCGACGTATTTGGGCTCAAGATTGGCAACGCTTCCTTCGGTGTCGTTGGTACGGCGAGCAAGTGGCTTGTGCCTGATTTGGTCAGCGCTATGCAGCGGTCTGCTCCGGATGTGATTCTTCGAATACACGAAGGAGCCTCGGAGCGGTTGGTTGCAGAGGTACTAGACCTCCAACTCGCGCAGGCGGTTGTGACTGCTCCGGTCACAAACAAGAAACTCATTGAAGAGCATTTGCTTGACGAGCGTTTGGTAGGTCTCGTGCCGCAGGGATCAAAACTTCTCGGACGCGGATCAATCAAACTCGAAGAGATAGCTAAAGAAAGATTAGTAATGCCTCCCTCAAACAACCCGCTTCGGTTAGAGGTAGAGCTTGCGGCAGAGGCGATCAACGTCGAGCTGAACGTGCCAATCGAGGTTGAGGGTGTGCGCCTGATCGGCGACCTTGTCGCTGCTAATGCCGGTATATCGATTCTGCCCGAGACATCATTTGATTTTGAGACTCCGGGGTTGCGCACTCTCCCGATCGAGGGCCTCCCACTGCGTCGACTCGTTCTCGTGACGCTTAGAGATACTCAACTATCAGCAGCCGATCTAGCGGTTCGCGAGCATATTTTGGAGATAGTTAGTGAACGCTCTGCTGGGCACAAGAAACGCTGATCGGCAAAGGGCTAATAAGTAGGGCTACTTACTCCGAGAAAAATGCACGGGCGCCCCTGCAATGCGTAACGCTCGCATCTCCTCAGGTGAGACAACCTCGAGTCGCTCAAACCCTGGCGTCGATCCCGGGTCCTCAACAACAAGTATCCGACCGCCGGGCCACGAGAGCTCGATGCTCTCGTCGGTTTCATACTCGGGCACTCCGCCAAGAAGCCCGCACCAGAGACCTAGCGATGAAGTGATCGAGTTGGTTCGCATAACAATTCGCTTCAGAAAGGCCCGGTTAGTCGCTGGCTCCGGGGTCTCCTCCCACCAGATTGGCCGCCCTAATGGGGCGCCGCGTTCTGCGTGATCAGCCCATCGCTTACTCCACGTTCCTGGACTTGGATTCGCCTGAGCAAGTTGAATGACTGTGCCCTGAGCCTCCCTCGGTGACAAGAATGCCTCGAACCACTCGGGGTCCTCGAAAGAGACTCCAGTCGGTTGGTAGCCGGCAAGCGTCGCTTGATCGATCGCATCATGCAGAGAATCGACCTTGAACGTGATGTGGTGCTGACCCTCGCCGTGCCTCGCAATGAATTTAGTTAAGAAGCTCTCGCCCACATCTGAGCGAGGAGTAATTACCTCAACAGTCATGCCTGCGTCGCCGTCTCCAACGCGCGCCTGCACCCAGCGAAAATCTAGAGCGTCCCCACCCTCGGTAACGGTCGCTGCGAGCTCGCCTACAAGTTGAGCGAGAGCAGATGTTGGGTTGAGAGTTGCGAGTGCGATGTGGTCTAGATCCATATCTACACGCTATTGCGCAGACCGCTCCCCTAAAGGATCATTCGTAAATGGTCTTGATACCTAGGTGCTTGTGATCGGCTCTATAGGGGAGCGCCTACCGGCTCTAGTTATCGCGCGCGCTGTTAGGTATCCGATCCCAAGGATCGCGAATCCCGCAACTGCATCGAGGAGATAATGGTTTCCCGTGATGATGATTACGGTAACGGTGCAGACCGGGTAGAGCGCTGCTACAACTTTGCTCCACGTGGATTTGAGGCGCGGAACCAATGCACAAGCGCACCAGAGGGCCCATGCGCAGTGGACGCTGGGCATCGCAGCGAATTGATTCGAGACGTTGTGGAGAGTCCCGGAATCGAATGACCAGAATGTCGGATAGCGGTCCAGGGTGTCGATAAAACCAAAATGCTCTGGTAGGAGTCGAGGCGGCATGAGCGGCCAGAGTGTGAATCCAATAAGGGCTAACGCAGTTGTGATGGCAATAGTGTTCCTCCACAGCGGGTAGTCGTCTTGGAATCTGCGATATAAGAAGATTCCGACGCCAATCGTTACAAGAAAATGGAACGAACCGTAGAAGTAGTTCGCGCCAACGATTAGTGCACGTGTTTTTAGTGCCCACTCTTGTATCGCTTCTTCGTGGTTGATGCCGAGGGTTTGTTGAAGGTGAATTATTGCTCGAGCGTGTGAGAGGGCTAACGCTTGAAGGTGGCGCGCGTCTCGCGAATTGAAGTTACGAATCATTGAGTAGACGAAATAAAAGCCAAGAATAAATGCAGCTTCATTCCACCAATGCAGAGCAGATCCGTCTCTTAAGCGACGTGTGCGATCACGGAGATCCTCGTTCTTTACTTTGACGCTTGTGGAATCAGTTCCCGCTAACTCTTTTGTCATGACGACCCGATATCGGTCTTCAGCCGCCGAGCTCCCACTGCAAATGACGGGGCTCCTGGGAGGCTGACTACAAGCATGACGAGATAATACAGAAGTCCGATACCGAGGGCCTTGCCGGTACTAACACCTAGCGGTGTCAGCAGAAGTACAAGCATCCCCTCCCGAACGCCGAGGCCACTAAGCGATAGCGGGAGAACCTGTGCCATTGCTACAGCTGGAAAGTATGCGAGAACTGCCCCATTTGGAACGTGTGCCTCGAGCGCCCTCCCAATTATCCACATCACCGCGACCATTGAGCACTGATAGAGCATCGCCGTGGCGATAGCAGCTACGGCTCGCTTTGGCTGCTGACGCATGCGCTCAACACCGATATGAACTGCTCCGATGAAACGAGTCCAGCCTTCGTCCTCGCGAAATCGTCCAGCGAGTTTTGGGTGTGCAGCGAGGGTGAGGATAAACACAAGCGCTAGGAGAGTGAGCCCTGCTGCTAGTAGTGCAATCCACGATCGCTTCTCGCCTAGGAGCGAAGGATTAATTGCGAATCCAAATAGGCAGATCATCGGCAGCGCGATGAATCCAGTCAGGCGTTCTAGAACAACAGATCCGAATGCCGTTGGCCCATCGCCGATATTGGTTGTGAGTCGCGAGACTCGAAGTACATCTCCCCCAATTGTTGATGGGAGTACATTCCCAACGAACTGGCCAGCGAAGTAGTGACGCACAAGAATTCGCAGAGGCACGTGCTCGTCGAAGATAGCGAGTACTCGTTGCCAACGCCAGGCCGAGAGAACTATCCCGCCGGCTGCCATGAGAATTGCAGCAACGAGCCAAAAAATTGTTGAGGCATGCCGCTGGCGATTGAGAATGACGATAGCGCCGAGGTCCATGCGAGAAATGAGCAACGCCAATAGCGCTGCGCTCACAACAATCCTCAGCCAAACCACAATTTTGCGCCGACGCGGAGAGTACGATGCTGCAGGAATGGCGTCGACCTCTTGCTCTGGCATCATTGTGGGTAATCCTAGGGCGGCGGGGCTTAGGCCCTTGCTCGCTACCTATGTTTGAGGTAATAGAGCGCCGAATACCGTTCTAGGGTTGTAGATGCTTACGCTTAACTCCTACTAGCCATTTACGCGGCGATCATCGCCTGAGAGAGAGCGCATTTCCATGTTGGTAACAGTTGATGATGGGGTATCTCTCGAGGTTTTAGTTACCGGCTCTGGACCGGCGCTCTTCCTCGTCCACGGTTTTGGTGGAGCAAAGGAAGATTTCTCTGATCACCTAGAGAACCTTTCAAAAGATTATCGAGTGGTGGTTTTCGATCACCGAGGCCATGGCGAGAGTGGCGCCCCAACCGATGAAGCTTCGTACTCACTCGAGCGACTCGCCGCAGACATCCTCTGTGTTGCAGATGCACTCGGCGAGGAGAGGTTTATTCTCCTCGGCCATTCAATGGGTGGGATGGTTGCACGCAAGGTGGCGCTCACAGTCCCCGATCGCATTGACGCACTAATTCTGATGGATACCTGTCATGGACCAATAGCAGCGGTCGACGGAGATTTAATTGAGATGGGTGCACAGATTGCGCTTACTGACGGGATGGCGACTCTTAAGGAGATTCTCGATGCAGGGTCACCATTAGATAATCCGGCGTACGAACGCGTCCTCAAGGAGCGCCCTGGTTACCGAGAGTTTCAAGAAAAGAAATTTGGGTCTCTCTCTGCAGTGATGTGGGCGACAATCGTGCGCGCTATTCGGGATCAATCCGATGATCTTGAAGCAATGAGATTGCTTGAGATGCCTACCCTTGTCGTCGTAGGGGAGGTTGACCTTCCATTTGTTTCGCAGAGCAGAGCGATGGCGGATGCGATCCCGCGCGGCCAACTAGTAGTGATTCCTGACGCAGGCCACTCACCTCAATTTGAGAATGGAGATGCGTGGGTAAACGCGTTGAATAGTTTTCTAGAGTCTGTTGCAGCGGCGAAGG
>WLHA01000124.1 GCA_009702955.1 Actinomycetota bacterium | reverse complement strand
TTCGGACCACGACAGAGACCTGACTCTCAATACGCAGCGGTGATTCCGCTATTTATTGAGGCGTTATCTGCCGGAAAGCCAGTCGAGGTCCATGGTGACGGGCTGCAGAGCAGAGACTTCACGTATGTCTCTGATGTCGTTGCCGGCAATATTGCAGCCTTAGATGCGCCTGCTGGGAAGTGCTCTGGGAAGGTCTTCAATCTCGCGCCAGGCACTACCCAATCACTACTTGACCTCTTAGATTCTCTCGGAAGAATCCTCGGTGTCACCCCTGAGCGTATTCATACAGAGTCGCGCGCTGGAGATGTAAAACTCTCCCAAGCAGACTCCTCGCTAATAACAAACGCACTCGGCTTCTCCTGCAGCGTTGCTTTCCACGAAGGACTCGAGCGCACTGTTGAGTGGTTCTCGAAGCGCTAAACGCATATAGGAATACAGCTTTATAAAAGGGTTAATACCTCAGGACCATTATCTGTTAGAGCAATTGTGTGCTCGAAGTGAGCCGACCTGCCGCCGTCAACCGTAGTTACTGTCCAGCCGTCGTCCAATACTTGTGTCTCATCAGATCCAGTGTTGACCATCGGCTCGATAGCCAAAACAATCCCGGGCTTTAACTTCAATTTATGCCCAGAGCCGTTCCGAAAATTTGGGACTTCAGGGTCTTCGTGCATTGCCCTGCCGATCCCATGGCCTACATACTCACGCACAACAGCGAAGCCTGCAGCCTCGACCAAATCCTCTACGGCTCCGCCGATTCTCCCGAGGCTCGCACCCACTTTCATCGCAGCGATGGCAGCCTCGAGCGAGGATCTCGTCACATCGATTAGGCGCTGAGACTCTTCATCGATCTCGCCAATAGGGATCGTGATCGCTGCATCGGCATGCCAGCCCTCGATAATCGCTCCGCAATCAATGGAGAGGATGTCTCCCTCATTAAGGACGCGACGGTCTGGGATTCCATGCACGATTACTTCGTTCGGGGATGCACATATCACTGCTGGGAAGCCGTGATACCCAAGAAAATTAGAGAGGGCATTGCGACGCTCTAAGACCCCTCTAGCAACAGCATCGATCTCAAGAGTCGTCGCTCCTGGGCGTGCGGCCATCGAGCATGCTTCATGCATCTCGGCGACAACCTTGCCGGCCCGGCGCATGATCGCTATCTGTGCGGAAGTCTTACGTGTATACAACTCAGTTAGCTGTTTTAAGGCGAGCGTCGATTGCGCTCACGATACGTGCGAATACTTCGTCACCCGTTCCGAGCCCATCAATCTCATCAAGGCGATCTAGATCCCGATAAAAATCAAGTATGGGCATCGTCGCGGTTTCGTAAAGCTCAAGGCGGCGCATAACTGCGACCTCAGTATCGTCGTCTCGCTGGCTAACTGTGCCGCCGCATACATCGCAGACGCCATTTATCTTTGGCGGCATAGTGAGGTGGTAAGTAGTGCCGCAGTCGTCGCAGACTCGCCGCCCAGCAATACGGTCAAGGACAATCTCGGTCGGGACCTCTAGGTCAATCGCTACATCTAGAGGTCGACCAGAGGAAGCGAGCTCCTCCTCAAGAGCAGATGCCTGCACGAGCGTGCGCGGAAATCCATCGAGAACGAACCCGCTATCCATTAGACCCCCGTCGAGCATCTGCTCTCGGACTACACGCAGTACAAGATCATCCGGTACAAGTTCGCCGCGATCCATGTAAGCAATTGCCTCTAGGCCTGCAGGTGCTCCGCCTCTTGCTGCAGCGCGAAAAAGATCGCCGGTGGAGAGGTGGGCGACGCTGTAATGCTGGGCAATTCGCACCGCCTGGGTGCCCTTGCCGGCACCCTGCTTACCGAGCAGGATGAGACGTATTCCGCTTGTCATGTTGATGCTCCTCAGGCGAGGAAGCCCTCGTAGTTTCTCATCATCAACTGACTATCGATCTGTTTCATCGTCTCAAGCGCTACACCCACGGTAATCAGGAGTGAGGTTCCTCCAAATGGAAACTGCGTGATGCTCCATGCAGCAAACACAATCAGAGGAGTCAACGCAATCGCAGCTAGGAAAAGCGAGCCTGGGAGCGTGATTCGGTTAAGCACCTTTGCGAGGTACCTCTCCGTCGGGGGCCCTGGGCGAATACCTGGGATAAATCCGCCCTGCTTGCGGATGATGTCAGCCTGCTGTGCTGGGTTGAATGCAATGGCCGTATAGAAGTAAGCAAAGAAGACAATGAGGAGGGTGTAGAAGCCCATGTAGAAGATGCTGCTCTGGCTCACTAGGTACTTGCTGGTAAATGTTTGGAGAGCCTGCCAGTTAGTAGCGGTTGCAATTAGGGCTGGGAAGGAGAGAATTGATGAGGCGAAGATCACCGGGATAACACCGGACTGGTTGACCTTGAGGGGTATGTACGTGCTCTGCCCGCCGAACATGCGTCGCCCAACTACACGCTTTGCGAACTGAACAGGGATTCTGCGCTGCCCAGACTCCACGTAGACGATGGCCGCAACCATGCCGATGAGGATGATGAAGATAACGACGCCCTTGTACCATCCACCCTCTGAGAAGATGAGACCGAAGCCGCTTGGGAGCCTCGAGACTACTGAGGCGAAGATCAAGATCGACATTCCGTTGCCGATGCCTCGCTGCGTAATCGACTCTGCGAGCCACATCACTAGAGCGGTTCCAGCAGTCCACACAAGCACGATCATCGCTGCTCGCCATGCGTTGAAGTCTGGGATGAAGTTGACACCCTCAGGAAGGTTCCCGAAAAGGGCAGTGTTGCCCTGCTTAAGTGCGAATACAAAACCAGTTGACTGGATGATCGCAAGGCCCATCGTGACATACCGGGTCCACTGCGTAATCTTCTTCTGGCCAGACTGGCCCTCGTTCTGCCATTCCTCAAGCTTGGGGATTACGACACCAAGCAGCTGCATAATGATCGATGCAGTGATGTATGGCATGACTCCAAGGAAGAAGACGGAGACGCTCGTGATTGCTCCACCGGAGAAGAGGTTAAGGAAACCCACGACTCCGTTATCCGCTGCGCTCGCCTGCAGAGATTGGATCGCAGAGAAATCCACAAAGGGAACAGGTATATGCGAACCTATTCGATAGGCCGCAATTACTAAGAGAGTGAAGAGAACCTTGTTCCGTAGGTCAGGGACCCGGAACATATTCCGCAAGCGGCCGATCATTGGGTGGTTGTCCTCCTGGGGTTGATCCCGTCAAGCGAGATCGCGAAGCCTACCGGTTAGTGAGGGCGTTGCCCTTGGCGGGTGGACGACGATCTCCCCATGGAAGCGCAATGAGTTCAGTGGTCCCACCAGCGGCCTCAATTGCAGCTTTGGCGGAGTCTGAGAAACGATGTGCTTTGACAGTTAGGGAGTTAGAGATCTCGCCGCGACCGAGTACCTTGACTAGGCCTCGCTTGGCGACAAGTCCGCGCTCACGTAGTGCCTCTGGGTCAACAACTGTCCCTGATGCAAAATCTTCTAGAGCATCTAGGTTGACGACGTTGTACTCGACTCGGAATGGGTTCTTGAAGCCCTTGGACTTAGGTGTCCGGCGATGCAGAGGCGTCTGGCCACCCTCGAATCCAGGCTTGACCGTATTGCGAGCGTGCTGGCCCTTAGTACCGCGGCCTGCAGTCTTTCCACCTTTACCGGCGATACCACGACCCATGCGCTTTGCAGCGCGCTTGGACCCCTCTGCTGGCTTGAGTTCATGCAGTTTCATTAGGAGATCTCCTCTACCTTTACGAGGTGAGTGACACGCGCAATCATTCCGCGAATCTCTGGTCGGTCATCAAATTCGTTTGTGCGCCCAATGCCGCGAAGCCCAAGAGCACGCATTGTTCCGCGAGTCTTTGGCTTTGTGCCGATAGTTGAACGTAGCTGGGTAACTCGGATGCGCCCCATTATGCGACCTCAACCGGTGCGGCCTTGAGAGCATTTCGCTCGCGGTATGCACGAAGCACACCAGCGGGGGTTACTTCCTCCATGCTCTTGCCACGCATCTTGGCGACATCCTCTGGACGACGCAGAGCGCGTAGGCCAGCAATTGTTGCTCTAGATACGTTGATCGCGTTAGCCGAGCCGAGAGACTTGGCTAGAACATCGTGTACACCGGCTGCCTCGAGGATTGCTCGCGCCGCACCACCGGCGATTACGCCGGTACCAGGGGCTGCTGGCTTGAGAAGGACGCGCGCTGCGTCATGCTCTCCAACGAGTTCATGGGTGATTGTGGATCCCGCAAGCGGCACCTTGAAGAGGTTCTTCTTGGCCTCTTCCATGCCCTTTTGGATAGCAGCAGGAACCTCTTTGGCCTTGCCGTAGCCAAGACCAACGCTTCCTTCGCCATCGCCAACCACCACTAGGGCAGTAAAGGAGAACCTTCGTCCACCTTTAACTACCTTGGCAACGCGGTTGATTGCGATTACCCGCTCTTCGTACTGGCCTTCGGCCATGGGTTACTCCCTTGTCTTTCTAGAACTCGAGGCCGCTAGCGCGCGCCGCATCGGCGATTGCTGCAACTCGTCCGTGGTATCGGTATCCACCGCGGTCAAACACGACGCTTTTGATACCTGCTTCTTTTGCTCTCTCGCCAATGCGCTGGCCAACAGCTGTGGCTGCTGCCACATTGCCGGTTGCGCCCTTGCGAGCTGCTGCCTCCATTGTTGATGCGGAGACAATTGTTCGTCCAGTTACATCGTCGATCACCTGCGCATAAATGTGCGAGGCAGAACGAAAAACCGCAAGACGCGGTCGCTCGGCTGTGCCGTGCACTTTCTTGCGAACGCGTACGTGGCGACGCTTCCTAGATTCTGGTTTGGTAAGGCTCATCGTGTCCCTCTCTTATCCGCTACTTGGCTGACTTGCCGGCCTTGCGCAGGACGCGCTCGTCGGCATAGCGAATGCCCTTGCCTTTGTAAGGCTCGGGCTTACGGATCTTGCGAATGTCTGCAGCGACCTGGCCAACTACCTGCTTGTCTATCCCGATCACAGTGATGCGGGTGGCGGCAGGAACGTCGAAGGTCACTCCATCTGGGGCCTCCACGAAGACTGGGTGCGAGAAACCTACCTGCACCTCAATCTTGGTCGGGCTCTGAGGAATTGCACGATAACCAACGCCTACGATCTCGAGCTCCCTGGTGAAGCCCACAGATACACCT
>WLHA01000123.1 GCA_009702955.1 Actinomycetota bacterium | reverse complement strand
GCCTTTTAGGACCCAGCGAGGGAGATCCTGATCGGTCTCACCAACATAGATCGCCTCTGTGATTACGCCTATCTCTAGCGCCTCTCCTGGGCGCACACGATCGCGATGCTCAAGTATGTAGGCAATCGATTCCGGCATCTTCTTGCGAGGCGTCCCCTGTGGGATCCAACCATCTCCGCGCTCTGCGACTCGCCTCATAGCGGGGGCACTAGAACCACCAACCCAAATTGGTGGTCGAGGCTGGCGAACTGGGCGAGGAGCGGCACCTACATCGCCAACAAATTCATTGAGCCAAGCCTCTACGATCGCATCAATTGCTTCATTAGTGGCGGGGCCGCGATTCGAGAAGTCGAGTCCGAGCGCATCGAACTCCCCCTCGACGTGGCCTGCGCCAACCCCAAGGATTACTCGACCGCCTGAGAGCGCATCGAGTGTCGCAAAAGCTTTCGCAGTATCGAGCGGATGCCTATACGCGGGTATGTACACGTTGGTCAGGAGATTGACATTCGTTGTCTGCCCAGCAACCCATGCAAGGGTCGCTACAGGATGAAACCAAGTAGTCGACATCGTCTCGGCTTTATCGCGTGGAATCACGATGTGGTCGCAGACCGCGACGTAGAAGAAGCCCGAGCGATCTGCTGCCTGGGCGGCGAGCAATAGCTCCGCGGTACCTGCTTCCCTCTCCCAAGGCGCAGCTACAACATTGCTCAATGCAACAGTAGGTAACTGCATTCCGTACGCAAGTTGGCCGGCTGGGATAACGGAGACAGTCTTGTGGCTCATCTAGATCACCCAGGCCATACAACAGACTGCAGGTCTGTATACGCGTGCAGACCGAAGGAACCACCGTCACGCCCAACGCCTGAGTACTTCGTTCCACCGAACGGGGTCTCATGGTTGCGCTGAACCGTATTGATGCCGATGTTTCCGGCACGCATTCGACGGCTAACGCGCATCGCGCGAGCGGAGTCTTTTGAGAATACATAGTCGTAGAGGCCAAACTCTGTGCCATTGGCAATCGCTATGCCTTCGTCTTCATCATCAAAGGGCACAACAACAATTACGGGACCAAAGATCTCTTCTTTGACGACACGCATATCAGGGCGGCATCCTGCGATCAAGGTTGGCTCGACATACCAGCCCTTCTCCATATGCTCAGGCCGGCCTCCACCAGCAACGATCTCGCCGCCCTCGTCGCGCCCGGCCTGTATGTAGGACTCAATTCGCGCCCTGTGCGCCTCAGTGATAACTGGCCCAACAACAGTTGTCTTCTCCAGCGGATCCCCCACGGTCAAGCGCCCAGCCGCTGCGGTTAGTCCCTCTACAACCTGCTCGTAAATAGAGCGGTGCACAATCGCGCGCGTTGGTGCAGTGCAGATCTGTCCGGAGTGGAAAGCCCAGACAGATGAGATCATTCCAATCGCAGTTTTAGGATCGGCGTCATCGAGCACTAGTGCTCCGCCCTTACCGCCGAGCTCAAGAAGCTGGCGCTTCATTGTGCGTCCAGCAACCTCGCCGATACGCATCCCAACGCCGGTGCTCCCAGTAAACGAGACCATATCCACATCAGGCGATGCGATTAGTGCCTCACCGGTCGCAGGTGTTGAACCTGTCACGACATTTACTACTCCGGCAGGGAAACCTACGTCGTTGAGGAGTTTTACGAGCTCAATAACCGCGAGAGGGTCTTGGCCAGCTGGGCGCACCACAACTGTGTTCCCCATAGCAAGCGCCGGTGCGATCTTCCCAACCATATTTACAATCGGGAAGTTGTACGAAGTAATGCATGCAACTACGCCAACCGGAGCGCGTCGTGCCAGTGCTCCGATAATCCCACCAGGAGCAAGCGCTGTAGACGGCATCTCCTGCGGGGGTAATGGAATCACGCTTGGCTCGAGTGCGCCCTGCGCGTAACGCTCAAAACGCGTCGCGGCCTGAGGTACCTGCATTGTGCGCCCGACAGTTGCGGTGCACCCCGTCTCCGAGATCACTAGCGGAACAAACTCTTTAACGCGGCTGCGAAGCGCGTCAGCAGCCGCCTGCAGAAGTGAAGCGCGCTCCTTGGGGGTTGTCTGCGACCATGAATCAAACGCAGCTCTCGCTGATGCGGCTGCGGCAAGTGCCTGATCTACCGAGCCTTCGGGCGCCTCGCCGACAATCTCTTCTGTTGCAGGATTGACGATTGGGTATGTGCCATCCCCACCCAATTGCCATTCATCACCGATAAGCAAGCGATAAGAGTCATCCCCTGAGAGCGTCTTAGTCACACGAATTCCCTTCTAAAGGCACCCTGCGAAGGGTGCGGACTCGAAATCACTTGGCTATCGTTTGGCGATCGCTTGAGTGCTAATCGCCTACCACTTACCGATTTAACTCCACCCGAGATCAGCGGTCGAGTGGTAGGTGGAGCATCTTGATCGCGTTGCCCCGCACAATCTTGTAGACAGTCTCATCATCTAGATCTTTCATGATGTCCATCGCGATCTTCAACGAGTGTGGCCACGTGGAGTCTGAGTGTGGGTAGTCCGTCTCGAAAGTGACGTTGTCAATACCGATTGCCTCGATGTTCTTCACACCGTGCGGGTCATCGAAGAAGCAGCCGTATACGTGCTCGAAGTAATACTCCGATGGCGGTCGCAGAACCTTGTCCTCGACTCCGCCCCAGCCACGGTTGTCCTCCCACACCTTGTCGGCGCGCTCCAGAATGTATGGGATCCACCCAATCTGACCTTCCGAGTAGGCAATTTTGAGGCGTGGGAACTTCTCAAAGAGACCAGACATGAGGAAATCAGTCATGGACATCGCAGCGTTCATGTAAGTGAGCGTTGAGCCGACTGCTGCAGGGGCATCAAGGCTCGTGGATGGCATCTTCGAGGAAGACCCAATGTGCATGCAGACAACAGTGTCGGTCTCAGCGCAAGCATCAAAGAATGGATCCCAATGGTTACTCGGGTCATGGAGAGATGGAAGACCCAAGAATGCTGGAATCTCACTGAAGGCAACTGCGTGGCCTCCGCGAGCCGCGTTCCTCCTCACCTCTGCTGCTGCTAATACTGGGTCCCAGAGTTGAATAATCGGGAGAGGAATCAGGCGACCATTCGTGCCTGCGCACCAATCGTCAAACATCCAGTCGTTATATGCCTTCACACATAGGTCTGCGAGGACCTTGTCTTCGCGCTCTTTGAAGGTCTGACCACAGAATCGAGGAAAGGTTGGGAAGCAGAGAGAGGCCTCGACGTGGTTTAGGTCCATGTCCTCAAGGCGAGCCGTCTGCTCCCAGCAACCAGGGCGCATGTCTTCCATAGTGATCGGCCCGATGGTTACTTCGTCACGAGGGTATCCAGAGGCAGCCATAACGCGCGTTAGTGGATAGCGAAGGTCCTCAACACGCCACCAATCACACCAGTCGCCCTCTTCGTGGGCAGCGACGTTGCGATAGGAGAAGACCCCTCCAACAAACTGCATATCAGCGACCTTCTCGCGGACAATTCGAGGACCTACATCCTGATACTTCGCAGGCAGACGGTCTGACCAGACTGTCGCGGGCTCAATAATGTGGTCATCTACCGAGATGATCTTGGGAAAAGTTTTCTCGTCATACATATTGAGCTCCTATCACGCACCCCTCTTTCGAGGTGCTCTGGCTATCGCCTTACCGGATGTCACGCATTGTTGAGCCCTACCCTACAACTGACACACCGTCAGATTCAGCAAGGCAAGGCCCCAAATTGAGTTGAACCGCAGCCTTCCGAGCGGCCCGAGGCTCAGGTCCATGCGTTGAGCAGGTCCTTCGTGGTGGTCAAGGTCGCAACAAAGGCGAGCGAGTTCTCGATCAATGACTCCCCGTACTCTCTCGGCACCCCTGCAACTGCATCTCTCGGCATCACAAACTGGTAGCCACGATTTACAGCAGAGAAGGCAAAATCAGTCATTCCGATATTGAGGCTCACCCCTACACCGACAATGGTTGTAACGCCGAGATTGCGAAGAATGCTGTCGAGCTGGGTTCCGGTCATCGGCCCTAGCCCGTGATACCGCGGGAGCACGATGTCACTTGGATCGACCCCAATCTCATCTGGCACCTCTACCGCTGAAGACCCAGGGAGCAAACGCACCGGCGCTTTCAAGACCCCCATGAAGAGCCGGGCATTACGGTTCGCTCCTCGTAGATCTTCACGGGTCTCAGCGGTGCAGTGGATAACTGGAATACCTGCGATACGTGCCTGCTTGGCGAGCAGCGCGCAGTTTGGAACAAGGCCTACAGACCGACACGAATCTGCAAGTGCCGGGAGCGCCGAAGGGGTTCCCACGACACCGTTCTGCACCTCCTGCAATACAAGTGCTGTATGCGTCGGTGCTACGAGAGTCGTTAGATCAAGAGCCACTTGTACTCCTTAAGGATTCTTAGTCTTCTTCGATGAAGTGCAGATCTGTCTGTTCTGTGAGGACTGCTTTTACAACTTTGCCGGTGGCATTTCGCGGGAGAGGCTCGCGCCTAATTTCCCACTGCGCCGGAACCTTAAAGTATGCGAGCGCCTCAGAGCACCAGAGCGTGAGTTCTGCTGCATCAACGTTCTCATCATCTTTGAGGACGCATACAGCTTTAACTATCTGACCAAGTTCGTTATCCGCGACCCCAACCACGCAGACCTCCATGATCGCTGGGTGCGCCTCAAGTCTCTGCTCTATCTCTGCGGGGTAGATATTCTCACCACCGCGCAGGATGAGGTCATGCCTGCGTGAAGCCAAATAGAGGCGACCCCCCTCGAATCTGCCTACATCTCCTGTTCGCAGCCAACGCCCCTCAAGGATCGCAGCTGCGGTCTCATCGGGTTTGTTCCAATAACCAAGCATTATGTTTGGGCCGCGTAAATGGATATCCCCCTCTACCCCGTCAGCTACCACCACACCACTCTCATCGCGAATCTCTATCTCTACCGTCGGGAGCGGTCTCCCTACTGCTGTTGGGAAGAGGTCGAGTTCTGCGCCACTATTTAAGGTCGCTAGCGCAGTGCACTCTGTGAGGCCGTAACCAACTCCAAACGTTGTGCGCAGTTGAGGAAGAGATTCTTTAGCGCTGCTGATAAGTGCAGGCGAGAACGTTGATCCGCCACCCCCGCCACTGCGCAGCGACGAGAGATTGTATGAACCAAATTCGG
>WLHA01000122.1 GCA_009702955.1 Actinomycetota bacterium | reverse complement strand
TGTCTGAAAAAGATCGCGGACTCGTGCCGCGCCAACTCCGACAAACATCTCCATGAAGTCCGAACCGGTGATCGCTATAAATGGAACGCCTGCCTCTCCGGCTACTGCGCGCGCTATTAGCGTTTTACCGGTTCCAGGAGGGCCGACAAGAAGGACTCCACGCGGAATGCGCGCTCCGATCTCAGTAAACTTTGCTGGGTGCTTCAGGAAGTCGACAACCTCTGAAATCTCTTGTTTTACAGGCTCATATCCTGCTACATCTGCGAAGGTGGTAGTTGGATTATCGGAGTCGTAGACCTTGGCTCGGCTACGCCCGATGCTCATCATTGAGCCCATCTGCCCCTGAGCGCGACGGTTCATCCATACGAAGAAACCGATAATGAGGATAACGGGGAGAAGGTAGATGATCGCCTGAAAGAACGCATTGGAGGACTCACGCTTGTAGGTGTAATCAACGCCCTCGGCCTTCATCTGTCGCACTACAGAGTCGGGGAACGCATCGTTTGGTCCACTACTTGTAAATACCTCAGCTCCGTCTTGCTTAGCGCTTCCGGCCTTAGTGAACTCACCGTTCATTGAACCGGTAGCAGGATCGAGAGAGACGGATTTAATGCGCCCCTGCCCTACATAGTTTGAGAACTGGGAGTAGGTGATGGTTGCACTTGGTTTGGCGTTGCTGTCACCAAGATTGAGTGCGAGGAACCCAGTAATGACAATGCCGATTAGAAGGAAGGGCAGCCAGCGTGGGCGCGCCTTCGATGACGATGGCTTGCCGGGGCTCTTGCCTGCGCCTTTGTCCTTGTTCTTATCGGCCTTCTTATCGCGCTCGCCGAATTTGGGGGACTTACGGCTTAAAGATGGGGGCTTCATAGCCATGGGTGGGGCTCCGCGCTATTAATGATGCTCTGCATCAGATACGTGACTGGAGCCCTATCGTAGGCACCGACAGGGACTTATTTGTCCTCGGGCCTACGATCAGGGAGATATGAGCGCCATCGCACCCAACTCAAAGCCAGCCTCTGGCATCGGCGACTCACCGAGTGTTCGATGGGGATTAGGCGATGCCATCTGGGTCTGGCTGGCAGCCCTTGCCGTAACCCTCTTTGCTGGAGCCGCGTTCGCTGCCCTGCGCGGTGCTCTGGGTGGCTCTGGATCAAGTGGCGATGCTCTCACCGATATCTGGGACCTTGTATTTAGTTCCTTGATTCAGAATGCCGCGATAGTTGGTTTCATCATCGTCGTATCCCATCTAAAGGGCGTTGGCTCCCTTCGTAGAGATTTCGGTCTTCGCCTGCGGATTCGCGACTGGTGGTGGCTACCCGTGGGTTCCGTAATCTCGGTGGGCTCGGCCATTTTATTGGACCCCATCCTTCATTTCATGGGTAAACCGCCGACTCAGGCTGTAGTTACGATCATCGACAAGAGCGGCGGCGTCGGTGCACTAGCAGCTGCTCTATCGGTCGCTATCGCCGCGCCGATCGCCGAGGAGTTGCTGTTTAGAGGCCTCGTGCTGCGCTCGCTTCAGAGGCGATACCGACCAGCGGTGGCGATTGCTGTGACCTCAGTCATATTCGCAGCCGTTCATCCCTTGCTAGACCCCAAGGCGATACTCGCTGTGGTGCCCCTGCTCATACTCTCGGTGGTCTCTGGGATACAGGCAGCACGAAGTGGCACACTCTCTCGCCCCATCTGGCTGCACATGGGCTTCAATGCGATTACCGCCGCCGGGCTTCTCCTCAATTGACGACCCGCTTGAGATTGTTGGGCCTCCAATCCCTGAGGTATTGGGCCAGCAGCTAGGGCTTAGGGCCCCTCGAAACCCATAGGTAGAGCCGCTTAAGGGCCTTTAGGGATTTTTTTTAGGTGGCGACTACAGGTATTAGGGCCTAGATGCCGATACCTGATCTGCTCTTAAAGAGCACAACTCGAATCGCCTAAAAGGAGAACTAAATGCTCTGCACTAACTGCAATAAGAAGAACGTAATTGAGATCCGCATGACTGTCGGCGGAGAGAGCCTCGCCTTTCACCGCTGCGGAAGTTGCGACGCCAAGGCTTGGACCTCTGGAGAGCGAGCCATTGAACTCGGGCGAGTCTTAGATCTTGCACGCCCGGCACGGGTCTAGTTACACAGGCTTTAGGCGAGCGGGCTTTAGTCGAGCCGGATCTAGGGACTAGAGCGCTAGTAATTTAGGTATTCCTTAAGTGCTAACGCGCACTGCACTGCCTAAATGAGTGAGACAATGCCGCCCTTGAGTACTTCTGTGATCCCTCCCGTTCCTGAGTCCCCGGGCCGCCGCGTGTCGGCTTCGCGTTCAATGGTTGACCCGAGCAGTACTAAGACTCGCGACTGGGGATCCATTGCCTCGACGTTGGTTGTAGTCGCTAGTTGTCTTACGGTGCTTGCTGCGCTCCACCCAGAGCTGCTCCTCAAATCAACTACCGCATCCGGCGGCGACATGGGTGCCCACGTTTGGTTCCCGGCATTTCTGCGCGACCACCTTCTTGGTCAATTCCGCGTCGCGGGTTGGGCGCCTGATTGGTTCGCTGGGTTCCCTGCTGGTCAGTTCTATTTCCCGCTCCCTGCATTAGCTGTTGTGTTCTTGGATATTGCAATGCCCTACAACGTTGCTTTTAAACTTGTAACTGTCATCGGTGTAGTGATGATGCCCGCAGCCGCGTACGCGTTCGGGCGTGGGTTGCGCGTTCCGCGGCCAACCCCCGCTCTCTTCTCGCTGGCGACAGTGCTCTTTTTATTCTTCAAGGGTGCAAGCGGCCCTGGCCCAAATATTCAGACGATTGCCTTTAATCAAGGCATCATGGGTGGGACACTGCGAAGCACGCTCGCTGGAGAGTTCTCTTTCTCGATCGCGATCGCTCTCGCATTGGTATTTCTTGGAGCATTTGCATCAGCTCTTGATCGAAGAACTCGAGCGTGGATTCCAGCGGTGCTTCTGGCAGCGACTGTATTCAGTCACATTGTCGTTGCAATATTTGCAGTCGTAGCCGCCTTGGTCATCTGGGCTACGGCGAAGCGGCCGCTTAAATCTTTTGGGTTATCTGCTGCAATCGGGGGAGTAGGCGCACTGCTTACAGCCTTCTGGACTCTTCCGCTGCTCGCTACCTTTGGGTATACCGCGAACATGCGCTACGAGAAGATCACCGATTATTGGGTGTACCTATTCCCGCGTGAAGGATCTTGGGTAGGTCCGTTCCCGCCGTTCGCTTGGTGCTTGCTCACTCTTGCAGCGGTTGGTGTCGTCTCTGGGGCCGTCCTACGTAGGCGCGCAACTATCGCAATTACCATGATCACCGTCATCTTCGGGTTTGTGTTCATACTCTGGCCAGAGCTCCACGCATGGAACCTTCGTTTTCTGCCGTTCTGGTACTTCGGGCTAGGACTCTTAGCAGCGTGTGCTGTAGGCGAGGGAGTGAGGGCGTTAGCGGAGGCTGCCCCAAGGTTCGTTCCTTCGCAGCAGGACGCGAAGTTTGTAACAGCGGTTGTCATGTCGTCGCTTCTAATAGCGATCTCGGTATTTACCCTCACACGCGCGTTTAGTACTCGCGGTTTTCTAGATTTTTGGGCTGAGTGGAATTACTCAGGGTATGAGGACACGCGCTCCGATGCCACGCGCGCAAAGGCATGGCCAGAGTTCGAGGCCCTCATCAATGAGATGAAGACTCTCCCTCCCGGGCGCGCTATATGGGAGGGCGGTGGTTCGCTCGATAATTACGGGACCCCGCTTGCACTTGAGCTGCTGCCGTATTTCACTAAAGGTCGAATTCAATCTGTTGAGGGGCTCTACTTTGAGTCCGCTGCAACTACTCCGTACCACTTCATGGGCGTAAGCCCTATCTCTGGCCCGTCTAATGCATCGAACCCAGTACGCGGGCTTGATTATCGCCACATTGAAGACTTCAGTCTCGGCGTGCGATGGATGCAGGTGATGGGGGAGGATTATTACCTGGCCTCATCCGATGCAGCGTTAGCAGCAGCAGCGGCCGATGAGCGATTGACGCTCTTAGCAACAACAAAGGACACCGATGGTCAGGAGCCAAAAGGCTGGAGTATTTATCGCGTCTCTGGGAGTCGACTCGTAGAGGGATTGGGCGCTGAGCCAGTTATCACCGAGGCGCGTTCTGCTAAGCAGAGCGACTGCTTCGACCGAGAGCCTGTAGAGGGGGTCCGTTCACCAAAGCTCGAGGCTTGGGAGTGCATGAGCGTTGGATGGTTCAACGACCCAAGCGCACTTGACCGGCCGTTAGTGGTAGATGGTCCTAAGTCGTGGGTACGTGAGGCAGACCCAGTTGTTGCTCGTTTATTGGAGCGCAAGGCATTACCAAAAGTTGAGGTAACAAAACTTAAGCGCACTGATCATTCAATCTCGTTCCACGTCTCGCGTGTTGGAGTGCCTGTAATAATTCGCGAGTCGTATTACCCGAACTGGAGAGCCAGCGGAGCTGACGGCCCCTATCGCACTACGCCGAACTTCATGGTTGTGATCCCGACTTCAAAAGATGTGACGCTCTCGTACGCGCGTTCTGGTCCGGAGTGGATCGGATTTCTTTTGACCCTCTTGGGAATTGTTGGCGTAGTGCTGCTTGCGCGCCGCTGGCCCGTGCTAGAGGAGCCAGATTTGGTGGAGGTATACGGAGAAAGATATGGAGAGATAGAACCGGCCGAAGGCGCACCGGAGATGTTTGACCCATTTCTGCATGGGGGTGAGGAGGTCGATGACGTGCTCGCTCTCGTATCGGCTCTCCGGACCGCTGGCTATTCGTCTGAGGCCTCTCTACTCTCACGCTCGCGGCGTGGCCCTAGGGCGGATGCAGGGGTAGCTCTGGCGGCTGCCCTCGAGAGAATTCTTCGGATTGAAGGCTTAGATCCTGAGATTCGGGCCAGGTCAGAGGCTCTTGCTTCCATTTTTGACGGAGGGTGACAACCCCTAGGTAGACCCAATGTGGCGCCCCCAATCAGTGGTTAGCGGTTACCCGATTAGTATCCAACGTCCCGCCCACACGGGCGGTTGAGTACCAGAGGCCCCCAGTGCCCGATTCGCTTGACACAATCTTTAAGGCCTACGACGTCCGCGGTGTTTATCCGACGGAGATTGATGAGGCTATTGCCCATCGCATAGGGAATGCCTTCGTGGTATTCACCGGTGCCTCA
>WLHA01000121.1 GCA_009702955.1 Actinomycetota bacterium | reverse complement strand
ATCCTCGATGACCCAAAGATCAGTACTGAGAAGCAGGCTCACGAGGCCCTAGGTGGCAAGGGATCGTCTTATCCAGCCAAGAAGGGCCTCGAGGTAGTTCAGGGGCTTGGATCCGATGGGCTGCGTAAAGCCTTTGATCTGCTCCACCAGGCCGACCTAGATCTAAAGGGAGCGAGCGCGTTGGGCCCAGAGGGAACTATTGAGGTGCTCGTTGCTCGCTTAACAGGGCTCTGCTCACGCGGACGCGGCGGCTCAGGTCAGCGTTCGGGATCTAGTTCAGGATCTAGCTCCGGCTCAGGTTCAAGGGCAGGTTCGAGAGCGGGCACGCGCAGGTAACTACTGAACTCTGAACCTAGAACTGTCCCTGTATCGCCCTCTGTAACTAGCTAGTTGCTAGTTACTCAGCGGGGGCAGCTGCAGCCTTGTTGGCTGCCTTCATGAGGCGAGAGTTACGGCGTGCAGCGGTGTTCTTGTGGATTACACCCTTGCGGCCGGCCTTGTCGATGCGCTTCTGAGCCGCACGAAGCGACTCTGTGGCGTCAACTGTCTCGTCGGTCAGTGCAGCGCGTGCGTTCTTAATGCGCGTACGCATCTCAGATCGGACGCCCTTGTTACGGACTCGACGGACCTCGTTCTGGAGGTTTCTCTTTTTTTGACTCGCGATATTCGCCATGGGCGTGTATTCGCTCTCCTGATTGATCTTGGCTGGGCCGGTGAAGGGTAGCAGGGCCGAGAGCGCCAGCGCCCGTTCGGGGCAAAATCCTTCTGAGCCGCTCCAAATGGGCCTGCTCCAAGGCTTCGCTCAAGTTGCTATTAAATCTGAAGTTCCCCGGTTGGGGCCATTTCGGGCGAGACTGCCGGGGTGACCTCCCTTGACCGTCTGCGCTGCCTCAGCATCATTGCCCATATCGATCATGGCAAGAGCACCCTCGCCGACCGTTTTCTCGAGATCACGGGTGCGGTCAGCGCTCGCGAGATGCGTGCGCAGTATCTCGACTCGATGGATATCGAGCGCGAACGTGGAATCACAATCAAGGCACAGAATGTTCGCCTCAACTGGCGTGACCATGTCATCAATCTGATCGACACACCGGGCCACGTTGACTTTGGTTACGAAGTCTCGCGAAGCCTCGCGGCTTGTGAAGGTGTAATTCTTCTCGTTGATGCTTCGCAAGGCATCGAGGCACAGACGCTTGCGAACTGCTACCTCGCACTCGAGAACGATCTAACAATTGTTGCAGCGCTAAACAAGATTGACCTACCGGGTGCGGAGCCTGAGCGAGTTGCGCAGGAGATTGAGCGCGTACTTGGCATTCCAGCATCGGAGTTGCTGCACATCTCCGCGAAGACAGGCCAAGGTATTCCCGAGTTGCTCGATGCCGTTGTCGATCGTATTCCTCCGCCCACCGGAGATATAGATGCTCCACTTCAAGGATTGATCTTCGATTCTTATTACGACCCTTATCGCGGTGTCGTCTCTTCGGTGCGCGTATTCAACGGTTCGCTCCACACTGGAGCGCGACTTAGGTACGTGCAGGCCAACGCAACGCATGATGTCGAGGAGGTCGGTGTAAAACTTCCCGTTCCGACTCCAGTTGCGATGCTTGGCCCTGGAGAGGTCGGTTATGTCATCTCGGGGATCAAAGACGTTGGTCAGGCGCGAGTTGGGGAGACTGTTACAACTGCTATTCACCCAGCCGAGGCACTACCGGGTTATCTAGACCCCAAGCCCATGGTCTTCTGCGGCCTGTATCCAGTCGATGGCGACGAGTATTTGGAGTTGCGCGAGTCGCTAGAGCGCCTGAGGCTCAATGACTCTTCGTTTACCTACGAGCCTGAGACCTCCGGTGCACTTGGGTTCGGCTTCCGCTGCGGGTTTCTTGGGCTACTGCATATGGAGATTGTGCGTGAGCGCCTAGAGCGAGAGTACGGATTGTCGCTAGTCGCAACGGCTCCAAATGTTGAGTACCGCGCGATCATGGCCGACGGAACTATCCGCATCATTGACAACCCCTCCGCTATGCCTACGAGCAACGAAGTGCAGACAATCGAGGAGCCGTTCGTAGGAACAACAATCCTCACCCCAGTCGAGTTTGTCGGAACCATCATGGAGCTCTGCCAGCAGCGACGCGGCGAGCTGAAGAAGATGGAGTACCTCTCTGAAGAGCGAGTAGAGATTGAGTATGACCTTCCGCTCGGCGAGGTTGTCATGGATTTCTTTGACCAACTCAAGTCGCGCACTAAGGGTTATGCAAGCCTCGATTACGAGCAGCGCGGCTATCGAGCGTCGCACCTCGCCAAGGTAGATATTCTCCTGAATGGAACAGCGGTAGACGCGTTCTCGTCGATTGTGCATCGCGACCGAGCATTTAACTATGGAAAGCGAATGGTCTCGAAGCTGCGCGAACTTATTCCGCGCCAACTCTTCGATGTTCCAATCCAGGCCGCTGTCGGCGGGCGCGTTATTGCACGTGAGACTGTTAAGGCCAAGCGCAAAGATGTTCTTGCAAAGTGCTACGGCGGAGACATCACGCGCAAGCGCAAACTTCTTGATCGCCAGAAAGAGGGCAAGAAGCGTATGAAGCAGATCGGTCGTGTCGAGGTGCCCCAAGAGGCCTTCGTCGCTGCCCTGAGCCTCGACGACTAAAACGGGTTACGGCTCGCGCGGAAGCCCGAGCACTCGTTCGCCGAGAATCGTTCGCTGTACTTCGCTAGTTCCCCCACCGATTGTGAGTGCAGGGGAGTAGAGAAATCCGTAATGCCATACGGGGTCGGGGTCTCCGCAGGGGCCTGCCCAAGAGAGCATCCCATTGGTACCGGCCAATTCAAGGGCGAGACCCATTACATGCTGTCCGTGCTCATCTGCGATCGCCTTACGAACGCTCGCCTCGGGTCCAGGCTCTAGGCCGCGCAGTACTGCAGCGACGCTACGAAGTCGTATGTAGCGCAGTACCTCGCTCTCGATGTGTAGTGCCGCTATGCGTTGACGCATCTGCGCATCGCTGCTTCCCCCGCTTGCGCGCACGATGTCTATTAAATCTCCCGCTGTGGGGCCGCGCCCCCATAACGCACCTTCTCCTGATAGCGAGACTCTCTCGTTGCCGAGAGTTACCTTGGCGAGTCGCCAGCCATCATTTATATCGCCGACAACATTGGCGACTGGAATGCGAACATCTGTGAAGAAAACTTCGTTGAACTCGTGCGTGCCGGTCATCTGAACGAGCGGCCGCACCTCAACGCCGGGTGAGTGCATATCGAGAATGAAGTATGTAATGCCGCTCTGATTGCTCGCTTCAGGGTCGGTACGCGCCAAGAGAATTCCCCAGCGGGCTACATGGCCAAGCGTCGTCCAGACCTTCTGTCCATTAACAACAAACTCATCCCCATCGCGCACAGCTGTTGTGCGGAGTGATGCAAGGTCGCTCCCTGCGCCGGGCTCGCTAAAAAGTTGGCACCAGAGCTCTGATCCATCAAGGATTCCAGGCAGCCATTTCTCGTGCTGCTCAGGCGTTCCTGCAACGAGGAGAGTGGGGCCAGCCCAACCAATCCCGATCGGGTTCATTGGTCTCGGTGCATTGCGAGATCGCAGTGCCTCGTCGATCTGAATCTGCTCTGCAGCAGAGGCCTCTAGACCCCAGGGTCTCGGCCAATGTGGGGCTGCAAAACCGCTCGCAGCGAAGCGGCGCAGCCACTCCTTTGGGAACTCGCCTTCCGGGGCGAGCTCATCCATGAGCGCTGTGATCGCCTCCCCAACACCCATAGAGTCATGTGCGGCCTCGATTGGGGAATCGCTCCCCACCATTTGGGATGAATCTGCGCTCCGGCTGCTTGCTCCTTGAGTCATTTGCGCGAGGTTACGCGCTATTCACCTGTGGAGTGCGACGATGGAGCCATGGTGCCCGATGCAGAGAAGGATTTAGGCATGCCTCAGGTGCCCGTGGATGATCGGGTCGCTCCTCTAGCGCTGAGCCCAGATGCTTTCGGCACCTATGTGCATATCCCTTTCTGCTCCCACCGCTGCGATTACTGCGACTTTGCAACATGGGCTGATCGCTCTCACCTCATTGATGGCTACGTAGATGCATGTGTAAAAGATATTGAGCGGCAGCGCAGCGAGGGCCTTCGTGATGCGACAAGCATATTTTTTGGTGGAGGCACACCCTCACTATTAAGCGGCGCTCAACTTGCGCGCATTCTCGATGCGATTCCGCGTACACCTACTGCCGAGATAACAGTCGAGTGCAATCCAGATGCAGCTGATGCGCAGCGTTTGGACTCGTATGCCCAAGCGGGGGTCAATCGATTGTCGTTTGGAGTTCAGTCAATGGAGCCGCGTGTACTCGCAGCCCTAGGCCGTACTCATAATCCCGAGAATGTCTTTGCTGCAGTTAATAATGCTCGCGCTGCCGGCATTAAACGCTTAAATCTTGACCTCATCTATGGAACGCCCGGAGAGTCGATAGATGATTGGCGAGCCTCTCTTGAGGGTGTAATTGCACTAGCTCCGGAGCACATCAGTGCCTATGCATTGACAGTTGAGCCAGCCACGCCATTTGGGCAACGCGTTGCAAGCGGTGAAGAGGGACCTGATGACGACCGCCAGGCAGATTCGTACCTTCTAGCCGAGGGTTTACTCAAAGCTGCGGGTTACAACTGGTATGAGATCTCAAACTGGTCGTTAGCGCAAGAAGAGTGCCGACACAATCTTGTCTACTGGCTCGGAGGAGATTTCGCGACAGTTGGGTGCGCCGCTCACGGTCACAGCGATGGGCGAAGGTGGTGGAACGTTCGCACTCCCGAGAAATTCATCGAGCGCATTGAGGCGGGTCGAGATGCCATCTCAGGATCCGAAGAGATTGAGGCGGGTCTGCGATTGGAGGAGGCATTCTCGCTTCGCCTCCGAACGCGTGCCGGCGTTATCCCAAATGAGGCGGCGTACTCAGTGGTAAATGACCTCATTGACGGGGGTCTAGCCAAGTGGGCTCCGAGCTCCGCGGGGGTTGAGGGTGCAGGAGAATCAGGCTCGGGGCGCTCCCTAGTGCTCACCCCGCAGGGCCGCTTGGTAGCAACAGATGTGACCGCAAGGTTGCTTCTCGCCGGTGCAGCAGTTAGGTAAGCATTAGCAGTCGGTAGACTCGACTGCTAGTAGCTCCCCGTCGCTTCGTCGGGTTTGCT
>WLHA01000120.1 GCA_009702955.1 Actinomycetota bacterium | reverse complement strand
GTACCCATGATGCTCAAGTGGCTCAAATCGTCGATTCGAGCGCTAGAGAGGTAAGCGAGTGCGGTTGCCATAAGGCTGCCAATGTACCACCCCGGCAGCACGAGCCCCTCCCTGAGTGGAATGATGTGAGCCGCTGGGGCCAAGGGGGGTCCGGCCTTCGAGCAGGTAGAGGGGTAATCCGAGATGAGCAACCAGATCCAGCAGCGCCGGTATTGGGCTTGGAGTCGCAGAGGCTCTGCACTCATTGCAGGGATCGCCCTCCTAGCCGCAGGCCTCGGAGCTTGCAGCGAGTCAAGCGAAACCGGAACCACCGGGTCGAGCGGCGTACCCGGCGGCGGCGATGACTGCAACAAGGGATCAGTCGTTGCCTGCATCGGCGACGACACCACACTCGGCAAGATCGCTCACTCTCCGGTTGCAGCGAAGGGCGACCCAATTCTCATTGGAATGATTAACCAAGAGGCTGGAGCGGCAGGCGCGTTCCCTGAGCTAAGTGCTGCAGATCGTGCCGCCGTTGCATTCATCAACAACGAACTAGGCGGAGTGAACGGCAGACCCATCCAACTTGAGGTATGCGATACAAAATTCTCACCTGCCGGATCTATCGCATGCGCACAGCAAATGATCGAGAAGAAGGTCGTAGCCGTTACTGGCGGCATTGATGTATTCGGCGACGGTATAAAGATCCTTAGCGACAACGGAGTTCCGTTCGTCGGGGGCATTCCCGTTAGTACCGCCTCAGCTTCAGTCCCAACTTCATTCCAGTTCAGTGGAGGCATCTGGGGGGCGTTGCTCGCGTTCGCGCACTACGCGACTAACAACCTTCAGGCTAAGAGCGTCTCGATTCTCTACACGGATTTTGGACCTATTACCGACGGGGCCAACACGACCAAGGATGTTCTTGAGAAGCTCGGGGTCAAGGTGCAGATGGTTCCGTTCCCGGTGATAACAACCGATTACCTCACTCCTATTACTCAGGCAGTGCAGAGCAACCCTGATGCGATCATCGTGGGCACAGCAGACACCGGATGCGTTCCGTCATTCCGCGCTGCCGAAGAGCTCAAAACTAAAGCAGCGCTCTTCTTTACCGGAGCATGTGCTGCACCAAAAATCCTCGAGAGCGCAGGGGCCTCTGCCACCGAGGGCGCCTACTTCAACATTGAGCAGATCCTCCCGAAGCCAGGGACTGTTGATCCTGATACACGGCTCTACAACCTTGTGCTCGCAAAATATGCGCCAACACTCGACCCGGCCAGTGCGGGGACCGTGGCCTTCCGATCCACAATGAACCTTTATATGCAGATGGCCTCGCTTGGCTCCAAGGCAACTGATCGCAGCGCATTAATTAGTTCTTTCCGTAAGGCGGTAGATCATCCATCTTTTAATGGGCACTCCTACACATGTGACGGCAAAGACTTCCCTGGGCTACCGGCTATCTGCACGTCAGAAGAGGCCATTGTTCAAAACGTGAAAGGCACGCTCGTGCCACGAACCGGCTGGATTGATGTCGGCGCGTTCGCCGCGCGCTGAGTAGACGGGTAGGACTATCGCCGCATACGGAGGTTATTTACTTGTAGGGCTTGGCGCCGGCGGAATGCTTGCGGCCCTAGCCATCGGATTAGTGCTGACCTATCGCGCCTCTGGGGTAATTAACTTCGCACACTGCGCGGTTGGCGCGTACATCGCTTTCGCATTCTTTACGCTTCGCCAAGACGGCGACCTAGTGCTCCCAATATTGGGGCTACCCGCACGCATCCACCTCATCGGCAGACCAACAGTTTTTACAGCACTTCTTATCTCCATAGCTCTAGCGGCGGTTGTTGGCCTCATGATTTATACCTTTGTTTTTCGGCCTCTGCGCACCGCTCCCCCACTTGCAAGAATCGTCGCGTCACTCGGCCTGCTTCTCTACACCCAAGAGATGATCAGGCTTCGTTTTGGTGGCGGAGGCTCGGCCATATTCTCAATTGGTGACCTTCTCCCACAAGGAGCAGTCCATCTTCTTGACGTTGCGGTACCAATAAATCGCTTTGTGCTTGCAGGCATCGCTGTTGTTGCGTCACTAGTTCTTGGTGGGATCTACCGTTGGACGAAGTTCGGCTTATCGACGCGAGCGGCAGCAGAGAACGAGCGCGCAGCGGTACTTGCGGGCCTCTCCCCCGATCGCCTAGCTGCTGTTAATTGGATGATCGCTACGGTGCTCTCCGGCGTTGCCGTAATTCTCATCGCGTCGGTAACCAAACAACTCGATGTCGTCTCAACATCTCTGCTTGTAGTCCCGGCGCTCGCCGCAGCCCTTCTCGGTGGAATGGCCTCCTTCACAATCGCAACGCTTGCCGGGCTAATGATTGGAATGCTCCAGGCAGCGCTTCTCCACTTCTCAACGGTCTCGACTGCGGTCCCAAATTGGTTACCGCGCGCAGGCATTCCGGAGGCGCTGCCGTTCATCCTCATCCTCATAGCAATCACACTTCGGGGCCGCGCACTCCCCACCCGAGGAGCGCTAGAGGAACGATTCCACCCTTCTGCTCCGATAGCTCTGCACCCGATTCGATGGACCGTTATTGGTACTGCAGTCGGAGTCTCATTGATGCTCACCCTCAGCGGCGCGTGGCGCTTGGCACTCATCGTCTCCATGATCTCTGCGATTATCGCTCTCTCGAGTGTTGTCCTGACCGGCTGGGTTGGACAGATTTCCTTGGCCCAACTCGCCATCGCCGGCGTCTCGGCATTCATGGTTGCGCGCCTCAGTTCTGACGCGCACATTCCATTCCCATGGTCGCCGCTACTTGCAGTCTTTGCTGCAGTTGCGATGGGGGTTCTAGCGGGGTTCCCTGCAGTGAGGGTTCGCGGCACGACCCTTGCAGTGGCAACTCTCGGGGCAGCAACAGCGATTCAGGCGATTGCATTTAACAGCGAGGCGTTGACGGGAGGGATCGCCGGTACATCTACTCCACAGCCCCGCCTGTTTGGAGTCAACCTCGGCATCGCAGGTCTAGGCAATGAATATCCACGTGCAGGCTTTGGGATCATGGTGGTAATAGTCCTCGCACTAGCGCCTCTTGCAGTCAGCAATCTGCGCCGAAGCCCAACAGGCCTACGTTGGTTGGCAGTACGGTCAAACGAAAGAGCAGCAGCTGCAGCGGGGATTGATGTCACAAGCACAAAGCTGCTTGCGTTCGCAGTGGCATCGGCGCTTGCGGGTACCGGCGGGGCTCTAACGGCATATCAACTCACCGCTCTTTCACCGGATGTATTTATCGTGTTCCTCGCACTAGCAACCCTTGCACTTACCTATCTTGGAGGTATCGCTCGCATCGCTGGAGCATTTATTGCAGGGGCTCTGGCGTCTGGAGGAATCCTCACTCAGATACTCGGGGGCAATGGGAGCGTTGGATCTAAATACCAGACTGCAATGAGCGGGGTGCTTCTAATTGTTGTTGCAATTGCGCAGCCCAATGGCATTGCCGGCGGTGTCTCTGCTCTAAAAACTTCAGTTCGTTCTCGCGTCAAGACGCGGCCTGCGACGCGGCCCAAAAACCGAAGCGAAGTGGCCTCATGATCCGTAGCGAGTTCGCTCTCGAGGTAAACGAACTAACAGTCTCTTATGGTGGGCTGCTCGCAGTCTCGGGGGTCTCGATCAATGTTGCCCCAGGAGAGGTTGTTGGCCTCATTGGGCCAAACGGAGCGGGTAAGACATCCTTGATCGATGCAGTAACTGGTTTCACCTCTTCACGGGGTCGCATAAATGTCGATGGAGTCTCAGTCGACGGACTCTCCGCGCACCGGCGCACACGCCTGGGGCTCTCGCGTACATTCCAATCCGTTGAACTCTTCGATGATCTAACTGTGAGCGAAAACCTCATGGTCGCTGCATCTGACCCAACTTGGTGGTCTCCGATAGTTCATATGATCGCCCCTAATTTTGGACGCGCAAACGGCGCCGTCGATGTCCAGTGGGCTCTCGATGCAGTGGGCCTTAGCGCTATCGGGTCTTCGCTACCGACATCGCTCTCCCATGGTCAGAGTCGACTTGTTGGCGTGGCTCGTGCACTAGTCAGGCGACCAAAAGCAATCTTGCTCGACGAACCGGCCGCAGGGCTCGACACTCAGGAGAGCAGACTTTTGGGCGCACGCATCAAAGAGATTGCAGGCACGGGCATCGGAGTGCTTCTCGTGGATCATGACATGGGGCTTGTTCTCTCAACCTGTGATCGCATCTCGGTTCTGGACTTTGGCGAGATCATCGCGGTAGGAACGCCCATAGAGATACGTAGTGACAAGCGCGTCTTGGAGGCATATTTAGGCACATCGCGGTCGGGGACATGACAGTGACCTCCGCTGGGCATACGAGTTCGCCGGTCCTTGTTGCTCAAGGGCTCGATGCTGGTTACGACGGGGTCCCTGTCGTTCGCGGCCTTGATTTAGTAATCAATCAAGGAGAGGTAGTTGCGTTACTTGGAGCAAACGGCGCGGGGAAGACCACAACCTTGCTCACAATTGCTGGGCTCCTTCCACCCATTTCTGGGCGCCTCACAGTGTTGGGCGAGGTTGCTCACGATGAGAGAGGAAGAGGAAGACGGGTACGACGAAACTCGCTAACTCGAACCTGGAGACGAGCGCGACGCGGTCTCTCATTGGTTCCCGAGGATCGTGGACTATTTCCTGGCCTGACCGTCAATGAGCACCTTCGCCTCTCCAAATCAAAAACGAATACAAGCAATACAAGCAACGACATACTGGATCTCTTCCCTGCCCTTGCTCCGCTGCGCACTCGGCAGGCAGGGCTCCTCTCCGGAGGCGAGCAGCAAATGCTCGCCATTGCACGAGCGTTAGCCACGATGCCCAAACTTCTCATGGTCGACGAGATGAGCCTTGGTCTCGCTCCCATAATTGTCGAGCGCCTACTCCCGCTGGTTCGCTCAGCGGCGGCGGCTACCGGTGCCGGCGTGCTAATCGTCGAGCAGCATGTCCATATGGCACTAGCCGTCTCAGACCGCGCTGCAGTGATGTCACGTGGCGTGGTAACGGTGCAGGGTGACTCTAGAGAGCTAGAAGCGCGCAGTGACATCCTTGAGTCTTCCTACCTCGGCGAGAACTAGAGACCTCCCGGGGGTGACCCGAGACCCAACTCGCGGGTACCCTCTACCTCCATGGAACCTTCACACCTCTCAACAGCCGCGTCTAACCGCCTCAAAGAAGAACTAG
>WLHA01000012.1 GCA_009702955.1 Actinomycetota bacterium | reverse complement strand
GAGAGTAAGCCAATCCCATAAAGCCGGTCTCAGTTCGGATCGCAGTCTGCAACTCGACTGCGTGAAGTCGGAGTCGCTAGTAATCGCAGATCAGCAATGCTGCGGTGAATACGTTCCCGGGCCTTGTACACACCGCCCGTCACACCACGAAAGTCGGCAACACCCGAAGCCAGTGGCCCAACCCTTCGGGGAGGGAGCTGTCGAAGGTGGGGTTGGCGATTGGGGTGAAGTCGTAACAAGGTAGCCGTACCGGAAGGTGCGGCTGGATCACCTCCTTTCTAAGGAGCCAACTGCTCGGGTCCGGAACGAATGTTTCCGGGTTGCTCGATCAGCTCCCACGTCAATCACTGGTTATTCGGTTACCGGACCAACCCCGACCCCGATGTCGGGTGAGCTTGCTCACCTGTACACATCGGCACCACCGGGACCCAGTCTTCCGGTGCGTCACTGCTCCGTTTTGAGGGAGTTGCCCACTCCGGGCCCTTTTTGGGCTCGGCGTCTGCATGCTCCTCGACCAATCACCGCCTGGACCCCGTTTTACGGATGGTCTAGATGCCGGTGAAGTCGATACATCGCCTGAATCGGCGTAGTACCTGCCCCTTGAGAACTGCATAGCGAGCACGAGCATCAAGAAAAATATCTCAAGCTATAAAGAGCCAACGGTGGATGCCTTGGCGCCAGATGCCGATGAAGGACGTGGGTGGCTGCGAAAAGCTACGGGGAGCTGTCTACCAAGCTTTGATCCGTAGATGTCCGAATGGGGAAACCCAGTTAGGGTAATGCCTAATTACCTCTGCCTGAATATATAGGGCAGTTGGAGGGAACCGGGGAAACTGAAACATCTAAGTACCCCGAGGAAAGGAAAACAAAAGTGACTCCCTGAGTAGCGGCGAGCGAAACGGGACCAAGCCTAAACCTATGCAGTGGTACAGCCTGCCGGCGATGCTGCATGGGTGTCGTGGGACTTGCTAGGAATCTCGGCAGTGATTCCAGGGGCAATAGTCAATCGCTAGTGGAAGCGTTCTGGAAAGGCGCGTCATAGAGGGTAATAACCCCGTACACGAAAGCCATTGACACCCCAGCGATGTTCCCAAGTAACGCGGGATCCGGGAAAGCCCGCGTGAATCTGCGAGGACCACCTCGTAAGGCTAAGTACAGTCTGGCGACCGATAGTGCACGAGTACCGTGAGGGAATGGTGAAAAGTACCCCGGGAGGGGAGTGAAATAGAACCTGAAACCGTTGGCTTACAAGCAGTTAAAGCGGTGGCTAGTCCACTGTAATAGCGTGCCTTTTGAAGAATGAGCCGGCGAGTTACCGTTTGTGGCGAGGTTAAGCCGAGAGGTGGAGCCGGAGCGAAAGCGAGTCTGAATAGGGCGTATAGTCGCAGGCGGTAGACCCGAAGCTGAGTGATCTATCCATGGGCAGGCTGAAGCGAGGGTAAGACCTCGTGGAGGGCCGAACCCACCATGGTTGAAAACATGGGGGATGACCTGTGGTTAGGGGTGAAAGGCCAATCAAACTCAGTGATAGCTGGTTCTCCCCGAAATGCATTTAGGTGCAGCGTCGTGTGTTCAGTATCGGGGGTAGAGCACTGGATGGTCTAGGGGGCCTACAAGCTTACCGAAATCAACCAAACTCCGAATACCGATACTCCAGAGCACGGCAGTGAGACCATGGGGGATAAGCTTCATGGTCGAAAGGGAAACAGCCCAGAACGCCAGCTAAGGCCCCAAATTCTGTACTAAGTGGCAAACGATGTGGGATTGCATAGACAGCCAGGAGGTTGGCTCAGAAGCAGCCATCCTTAAAAGAGTGCGTAATAGCTCACTGGTCGAGTGATCCTGCGCGGACAATGTAACGGGGCTCAAGTACAGAGCCGAAGCTGCGTCATTCTGCTTTTAGCAGGATGGGTAGGGGAGCGTCGATCTCAGCAGTGAAGCGGGGGCGGAAGCGTCCGTGGAGCGTGATCGAGTGCGAATGCCGGTATGAGTAGCGAAAGAGGGGGGAGGAACCCCTCCGCCGAATGCCCAAGGGTTCCTGGGGAAGGCTCATCCGCCCAGGGTTAGTCGGGAGCTAAGGCGAGGCCGAAAGGCGTAGTCGATGCACAACAGGTTGATATTCCTGTACCACCATGTCCGCGCCCAAGCCAAGGGTTCGCTGCCCAGAGGATGTCTTCGGACGAATCTGGACCAGGGGCCGGCGGTTAGCGAAGGGGGGACGCAGGAGGGTAGTTCAGCCCAGGCGTTGGTTGTCCTGGGGCAAGCGTGTAGGGAGTCCGATAGGTAAATCCGTCGGGCACATATCCTGAGACGTGACGCCGAACCGTAAAAGGTGAAGTGAATGATCCCATGCTGCCGAGAAAAGCCTCTAGCGAGCTGACATGGTGCCCGTACCCCAAACCGACTCAGGTGGGCAAGTAGAGAATACTAAGGCGATCGAGATAACTCTGGTTAAGGAACTCGGCAAACTGCCCCCGTAACTTCGGGAGAAGGGGGGCCTCGATAGGGTGGAGGGCTTTACGCCCCGAGCTCGAGGAGGCCGCAGAGACCAGGGCCAAGCGACTGTTTACTAAAAACACAGGTGCGTGCTAAGTCGCAAGACGACGTATACGCACTGACGCCTGCCCGGTGCCGGAAGGTTACGTGGAGGGGTTAGCCGCAAGGCGAAGCTCTGAAACTAAGCCCCGGTAAACGGCGGCCGTAACTATAACGGTCCTAAGGTAGCGAAATTCCTTGTCGGGTAAGTTCCGACCTGCACGAATGGCGTAACGACTTGGCTACTGTCTCAACCAGAGACTCGGCGAAATTGCAATACGAGTAAAGATGCTCGTTACCCGCAACAGGACGGAAAGACCCCGTGGACCTTTACTGCAGCTTGCTGTTGGGTTTTGATTCAAATTGTGTAGGATAGGTGGGAGTCTTGGAAGCCGTGGCGTTAGCCATGGTGGAGACAACGTTGAAATACCACCCTGTTTGTATTGGAACTCTAACCCAGGCCCGTTATCCGGGTCGGGAACAGCGTCAGGTGGGCAGTTTGACTGGGGCGGTCGCCTCCTAAAGAGTAACGGAGGCGCCCAAAGGTTCCCTCAGCCTGGTTGGCAATCAGGCGTCGAGTGCAAAGGCACAAGGGAGCTTGACTGCGAGACCTACAAGTCGAGCAGGTGCGAAAGCAGGGCTTAGTGACCCGGCCGTGGCGTGTGGAAGCGCGGTCGATCAACGGATAAAAGGTACCCCGGGGATAACAGGCTTATCTTCCCCAAGAGTCCACATCGACGGGAAGGTTTGGCACCTCGATGTCGGCTCGTCGCATCCTGGGGGTGAAGCATCTCCCAAGGGTTGGGCTGTTCGCCCATTAAAGCGGTACGCGAGCTGGGTTTAGAACGTCGCGAGACAGTTCGGTCCCTATCCGTTGCGGGCGTAAGAGATTTGAGGGGAGCTGTCCCTAGTACGAGAGGACCGGGATGGACGCAGCTCTAGTGTGCCAGTTGTTCCGCCAGGAGCACGGCTGGTTGGCTACCTGCGGAAGAGATAAGCGCTGAAAGCATATAAGCGCGAAACTCGCCTCGAGACGAGATCTCTCACCGGGTTAACCGGGTAAGGCCCCTAGTAGACGACTAGGTAGATAGGCCGGAGGTGTACGCACGGCAACGTGTTTAGCCGACCGGTACTAATCGGCCGAGGGCTTGAGATTTTCTCGGTATTCGTGCTCGCTATGGAGTCTTTAAGGGCGCAGCTATATGCGCGTACTTAATTGACAACTGATTTCCGGTGGCAATAGCGGCGGGGAAACACCCGTTCCCATCCCGAACACGGAAGTGAAGACTGCCCGCGCCGATGGTACTTGGGGGGAAGCCCTCTGGGAGAGTAGGTCGTCGCCGGAATTTTTTTGAGAAAGGGGTGCCAATTGGTGCCCCTTTTTCGCGCCCAAATTCGATTTGGCGATGGGCGCCCGGAGTTGATCTCTGTGGAGGTTCCAGCACCAAATGTGGTCGCTATGCGTGTTCGCTATGAGTGGTTTTTTATCTGTCGCTAATCTTGCCTGTTCACTTAAAGTGGTTTAGGCTTTGAGAATGCTGATTTCAAAAAGCCAGAGGTCAAAGAACTCGTCTTCAAAGAGTTCAAGGCCCAAGAATCCACGGAATTTCAAGGCTAGGAATTTGAGGGTTATCAAGACTGTCGCCCTCGCAGGTGCGCTTGTCATGATGCTTGCAGCCTGTGATCTCGCAACGCTCTCGGGCGGCGGATCTGGAGACTCTCCAATTAGCAGGAGGGGGAGGATCTCGCTCGCGATTGAGACTAAAGAGCTCTGCCTTAAAGGTACAGAGCGCGACTGTGCGAACTACTCCTTCCAGGGAGGCTCCCAGAGTGTGACCGGCGAGTTCAAGGACTCCGGCACAAGTCCCTCTTGGCCCTATGGCGTATCTATGAAGTTCGATGGCGCCTACACGGCGACTGAGAAGCGCAACATCGGCGTATTACTGCTCGCCGGAGATGTATGTAATGACCTCCTTGGTGTTCCCGCAGGGAGTCAGGTAAAGGGCGCTAAAGATACGCGGCATGCGAATTGCTGGCTAGGCGGAATTGGTTATCGCTCGGGGGATAACAGGCACTATCCAAACACAACTCCTTGCTTCGGAGAGTCAGCAGTTGTATCGAATTCGTTGCCATCAGGTATAGCGAGGTCGTTAGCGAATCCTGTTGTGAGCGAGACGATAAAGCGCGCAGAACGCGAGATCAATAAGGGTGGGGATGATCGAACAGAGCAGAACCGAATTACTGGTCTTGCATTGGTGCTCATTGTTGACGCTAACCACAATGGGCGACTAGATGAAGACTCCGAATCAAATAGGAGCGCAGATGGCTTCATCCTCGCATCAGTCTGCGGGCCTTACTCAAACCAACCTTCGTTAGGTGGCGGCGGAGGTTTGGGCTCTGGATACACCTATGCAACTTGTTCCGGTGGAACTTTCTCGAGCGATGCTTTTACTGGCGGCGTTATTAGCCCGGACTGCATTGTGCCTCTGCGCAGCGGAGACCTAAAGATCAAGATCATTCCGACAACCTCGACCTCTACAACGACAACCACTACAACTACGACGCTTCCACCGAACTAGGTAGAGCGACTCAACTGACGTTATTTCACTAACTACTAACTAATGATCGGAACTCCTTCAATGAAGAGACTAAAGAATCTAAAAGTTATTGCCGCTGCAGCAGTCTTGGTGCTCGTTGCTTCGGCCTGCGCCACTGCAGAGGTCTCCGGAGGAGGTTCGGCGGTCTCGGCTATATCAAATAGGGGGAAGATCTCGATCGCCATTGAGACAAAGGCGCTATGCCTAAAGGGAACTGAGCGCGAATGTGCTGACTTGCCATATAACGGAGAATCTATTTTTTCGCGGGGTGCTTACCAGTTAGTAAAGGGGGAGTTCAAGGACTCCGGTAGGAGTGCCGCTTGGCCTTCGGGTGTCTCAATTAGGTTCGAGGGCAGGTTCGGCACCTATCCAAAAGACTTAGCGCAGAATATTGCCGCCGATGTTGATTGCCCAGAAGCGGGTCTCACTTGTTGGTTTGCTTATGTTGGTTACCAGTCGACTGACGAGCGGCATTACCCGAATGCGACAAGCACTAATTGCTTCGACAATTCTTTATTCGGGACCTCTGGCGGAGTGGTAGTCGACGCCCAGCTTCTTGACCTTGTTAACAGATCCTTCGGGGGAGTTAGTTCGGCGCCTCTATTGAGTGAGACTCTCTCTGAATCCCGAGAAGCATTGCGCGGCGATCGAGAGCATTCCGATCGCAGGAACGCAGCCTCGGGAATTGCATTGATAGCAATTATTGATTCGAACAACAATGGTCGTATCGACAGCTCGGATCGTGACAGTCGTGAAGGGCGAGAGTCTCGTCCTAGTGCTCCTAGTGACGAGTTCATGCTTGCTTCGTTATGCGGGCCATACTCAAGTATCCCTGGCCTCTTTAAGGTAAGCGGAATTACTACCGAGACTGATGTTTACTCGTATGCGTCTTGCGCTGAGGAAGCAGGAATCTGGTCGAATAACGACGCGTATTGGCTCAGTAGATGTATTGCTCCGCTAAGTGGCGGAAACCTAAAAATCAAAATGCTGCCCACCACTACAACAAGCACCACTACGACGACGACCCTTCCGCCAAACTAAATACAGAGAACTAACTCGCGTTACTTCACTGACTAACTAACGAATGGAATTTCCAAAATGAGCAGGCTTAAGAATTTGAAAGTTATTGCCGCTGCAGCGGTCTTGGTACTAGTTGCCGCCGCCTGTGGTGTAGGTGAGGTCTCTGGAGGCGGTTCTGCTGACTCTGCTATCTCCTCGCGAGGAAAGATCTCCGTTTCCTTGGAGACCAAAGGGCTCTGCGTGAAAGGCACCGAGCCTGAGTGCAGTGTTTTCCCATATGGAGGTATGGGCCAGCTCATTAAGGGTGAGTTCACAGACTCTGGCAAGAACGCTGCCTGGCCATATGGGGTATCGATGAAGTTTGAGGGAGGCCTGGGGATATCGCTAAAACATGACATAGCGGAGAGTGCCGCAGCCACTGACTGCCCAACAACAGGCAGTACCTGCTGGTTAGGGGCCTTTGGCTACCGCTCAGGCGATGAGCGCCACTACCCCAATGTGTTAAACAATAATTGCATCAGCATTTCAGGGGGAGCGGTTCTACAGTCAAAGTCGATCGCTGGTTCGACTAGCGCGAATGGCGAATCCGCTCTTACTCGTGCTGCTGGAGAAGAGGTGTCTCGCCTGCAGGAGCGAATGCGAGAGGACTCAAAGCGTTCGGATCGCAGCAAATTGGCGACAGGAATTGCTCTGATGTTGATAGTAGACACCAACCGAAATGGCGAGATTGACTCAGATGATCGGCGAGGTGGAGAGCGGGACCAGTTCTTGATGGTCTCTATGTGCGGTCCGTACTCCGGGCAGCCCGGGCTAACCGTGCCTGACGCTCGTTATTCGTATACCTCTTGTCGTGAGCTAGGCGGGGTCTTGGATGATGTGGGGATCGGGAGTCAAGTGGAGTTTGCAGAGCGCTGCGTAGCCCCTCTGCGGAGCGGAAACTTCAAGATCAAAATGCTGCCGCCCACCACTACAACAACCACCACTACGACGACGACCCTTCCACCTAACTAGACCCGGCGGGGCGACGCCATGGGCGTAAAATTATCTGAGCTCTAGAAGCTTGAGTACCGATCGCTTACTCTGCCGGAGAGTCCTAGGGCCCTCCGGCAGAGTCGCGTTTATGCCGATTTCGCTATGTTTTTATGGTCCAAGTGAGCGATGCCGGTCGTCTCCGATAGGATGCCCTATCCCCTTTAAGGAGCAATCTCTTGCCCGAAAGATCAAGTTCTTCACCGCGCCGCGCCTCTGGAACCCCCAGCGGCAGATCTGCGCGTTCGCAGTCCCCTCGTGCTGGTTCCAAGGGCTCTGGGGCTAACAGTTCTGGATCTCGCGGAGGGGCTGGATCATCGCGCACAGGCTCGTCATCTCGAGGTTCAACAAGTGGCGAGCGCGGTTCTTCGGAGCGTGGAGCACCATCCTCACGCTCCGGTGGTTCGGGTACGCGAGGGGCTTCAAGCTCTCGCTCCACATCAGGGCGCTCCGGTAGCGACCGTTATGGGGAGGAGCGATCTGGTCGCTCAGACTCGAGAGACTCGAGAGGATCTCGCGACTCTAGGGACTCGCGTGATTCACGCGACTCTAGGGATTCGCGTGATTCGCGTTCCTCAAGCGCGCGCAGTAGCGCAACTAGCCGAACTGGAGCACCTAGGCGAGGTGAGGGGCGCGGACGCCCCGAGGAGCGCGATCCTGATCCTCGCTCGCCAGCAGGTAGGGCAGCCGCAGCTGAGCGTAAAGCTAGTGGCGCGCGCAGTGGTGCACCTCGCTCTGGCGCCCCACGCTCCACCTCGCGTAGCGCACCACGCGCGACTGGCGGATCACGATCAAGTAGCGGGTCTGCAAGGCGCGACGATTGGTCAATGGGTGACTCGCGCGATTCGCGCAGTGGGCCGTCGAGGCCTGGCTCACCAGCAGCAGGTAGGGGAGGCACTCGCGGTGATTCTCGCGGCGACTCGCGTACCGGCTCTCGCGGGGATTCTCGAGGTGGTTCTCGCGGCGGTCCTCGTTCTGACTCTCGCGGCGGTCCTCGTTCTGATTCACGCGGCGAGTACCGCGGGTCTAGCAGGGGAGACTCTCCTCGTTCAGGGCCAGCAGAGGGGGCTATCACCCGTTCAGGGCGCCGCATTGGCTCCGAGCCTCTGCCTACACCTCCGCCCAAACGCCGACCAGCCGGAGCCTCTAACGACGAGGCGCAGGAGCCGCAGGTTCAGCGCGATGTGCTGAGGCGTGTCTCGCGAGACTCGAAGGAACGCGCACCGCGAAAAGGTGCCCGACGAGTAGCGGATGCACCTCCCCGCAGAACTCCATCACGTCGCCGCAGGCCAGGGCCTCAAGCAGTGCGCGATGAAATCTTGAGAGTCGGCGGCAAGAGAGCTGAACGTCACTATGACGCATTGATGAAGGCAGCGGATGCATTTGCTGAGGGGCGAGAGCGAGATGCATTGCGCATACTTCGCCCACTTCGCGAAGAGGTATCAGCCTCGCCGAGCGTGCGCGAACTCTTTGGTCTGGCCCTCTATCGAGATGGTAAATACCGAGACGCGTCGCGCGAACTCGAGGAGTATTACTCCATGACCGGCGACGTCACTCAGCATCCAGTTCTAATGGATTGCTATCGAGCCCTTGGGGATCACGAGACGGTTGAGGCGCGGTGGCGCGAACTAGGCGATGAGTCGCCTTCTTCCGAGCTTGTCACTGAGGGGCGAATTGTCTTCGCTGGATCCCTCGCCGATCGCGGAAGGCTTGATGAAGCAATTACTTTGCTTGCAAAGCGCGCCGATGGAATCAAGCGAGTGCTAACGCATCACCTCCGTCTTTGGTACGCACTTGCCGATCTTGAGGAGCGAGCCGGGAATATCCCAGCCGCAAGAGCGCGTTTTGATCGGATCCGTCAGCATGACGCTGGTTTTGCCGATGTTGCAGAGCGTTTAGCTGCACTGGCTTAGAAGTATTAGCGATTTCGTGGTCATTTACTATCCGTAGTGAAGTTACGCTCCACCTGTGTCAAACGGTGCGGGGGCAAATATTGGTACTCAATCGATTTCTGATAACCGTTTAGTAGGTGGCGCTGAGATGCTGCGTTCGTTCCCGTGTCTCGACGGGGTGCGCGCATTCGCTGCATTCACTGTTATCGCCTATCACCTAACAACTGTTTTGATAGTTATCGATCCGGGCGCTGTTCCAAGCTTGATTGTTCGCCACGTAGCGACTCTTGACCGGTTCGGTGTAGCAATCTTCTTCATGCTCTCCGGATTTCTGCTCTATCGCCCATTTGTAATTGCTCACCTAAATGGAGGGAGCCCTCCGCGAGCCGGAGCATTCTGGGTTCGAAGAGGTGCGCGAATATTCCCGGGGTATTGGTTCGCCTTAATCGGTTCAATGCTGCTTGGGGTTGCAGTCTTTTATCAGCATGACTTCACTAGTTACGCCACAGCGTTTGGTCTCCTAGGGAGCTATCACGCGTACGGTGTGCTCTCATACGGACTTGTAGTTGCTTGGACTCTCGTGATTGAGATTGCCTTCTATGCACTGCTTCCAGCATTCGCTGGTTTCGCACGTTTAATCTCAGGTAGATCCAGTAAACCGGCGCGCAGTTCAGTATTGCGTTCGAATCTGATAGTTGTAACCGTATTGATTCTTATAGGAATGCTCAGCCGATATATCTCGATCTTTGTCATTGGCGACTGGGGCGGGCCATCAAGAACGTGGTTCCCTATTTACAATCTTGGTTCTTGGCTACCTTCGTTTCTCGACATGTTTGGGCTAGGCATGCTGCTTGCTCTGGCGAGTGCATGGAGAGAGACTGGCGGCGTGAATAACCGCGCTCTGCGCATTTTTGCTGAGAGGCCCTGGGCATCTTGGGGTATCGCTGGGATCATGGTAATTGCCTTGGGGCGTGCTGGGATGCCGCTAGTCCCTGGACTTCTTAACCTTGAGAGAAGTACTGCCTTTATTCGCGACGAGTTATCAATTATCGCGGCGTTTGCGATCATTCTCCCAGCAGTAATTCCTGGGGTGCGTCTTGGAGCTCTGCGTCGGATACTTGCGTCAAGGCCGTTTTTTCTTTGTGGAACGGTAGCATTTGGTGCCTACCTCTGGCACTTGTCATTAGTGATCCTCATCGAGCGTTGGAGTGAGAGTCTCCCATTGCTGAAGTCTGCGCCTGTATTCGTATCTATGGCGTTGATCTTCACGGGTGTCGCCGCCTATGTGTCTTACGTCCTAGTGGAGTCGCCGTCTCGTTCTCTGGCAACGGTAGCTACCGGAGGCAGACGACCGGAGGCAAGACGCTTCAGGGACTGGGCCGTGATCGATTTTCAGGTTCACGCCTCCCGCATCGAAGCGTTTGTTCTTCCAAGGGCCGAGACGAGGCGGGCAGATTCATTTATTGTGATGAGTACGATTCTCTGCGCAGCGATTTTTGCACTTTTTCTGCCGAGCCTTAGGGGGGCCATTTGAATACGATGACGGTTAGCCCTGGTTCCTCGAGTCTGCCTGAAGCAGCCGCTGCGAGAGTTGAGTTCCCTTGCATGGATGGCGCTAGGGCCATCGCCGCATTGATTGTTGTTTTGAACCATGCGGGTACGTTCGCAACGCTTATTAAGGTCAACTGGGCCCCAAGCTATCTGCGCCTGTTTCTAGTTCCGTTGGGGAGAATGGGAATTGCTGCGTTCTTTGTTATCTCGGGGTTCTTGCTCTATAGGCCTTTCGTGCTGGCCCATTTTCGTGGCACGCAACCACCGAAATACGGCGCGTTTTGGCTTCGACGCCTTGGACGAATACTCCCGGGGTATTGGTTTGCGTTGCTTGGAGCGATGGCCCTAGGAACAGTGGATTTTCCCAACGCTAATTTGGGTGATTATGCGCTTACGTTCGGATTGGCGCAGAACTATCGGTTCGCAGGCATAACTGGACTCGGAATAGGAATCGCATGGACATTGGTGATAGAGGTTTCGTTCTACCTCGTGGTTCCATTCATAGCGTGGTTTATTCGCAGGGCAGGCGCTATTGCAGGGCTCAGCGCTCTACGTGCTCAAATCGTATGGCTATCCACGATCGCCGCTGCATCAATCGCAGTCAAGGTGGCCTGGTTACTCTTCCTAAATGGCGAAGTGCAGTATTTCAGACGATGGTTCCCACTCTCTGAACTTGGCTATTGGCTCCCATCTTTTATGGATTGGTTTGCTCTTGGGATGGTTGTGGCGGTCTGCTCGGTTTGGAGAGAACTAGGTGGCAGTGTCCCCAAGATCATCAGCGCCTTTGCACAGCGTGCATGGGCCTGCTGGGTGTTGAGCGGAATGCTCCTCGTTGCGTTGACCCGGTCTGGGCTCACCGTGGACATATGGCATCAAGACGGCGCGGTTACCGGATTCCTATTAAACCAACTATCACTCCTAGCAGGATTCTTCTTAGTCCTCCCAGCACTTCTCCCCGGAGAGCGATCTGGATGGGTGCGGCGCTTATTAGCGACGCGCGTGTTCGTATTTTTAGGGACGGTTTCTTTCGGAATCTATTTATGGAACGACATTATCGGTGAGTACCTATTGGTTCACCGCCCGTTCCCAACGCTATTCGGGCACATTGCTACATACGTCTTCTTAATAACCGCCCTCTCTATCGTCATCGCGTATTTTGCATTCATCCTCATTGAACGGCCAGCGCGAGACCTCGTACAGCGCATCGTTGGATCCACACGTTCCTACTCAGATTCGAAGCTGCTGCCGCACTGGCGTATTGGTTTGGCACATTCTCAAGAAGAACTAGTTGGATGGGTGGATCCTTCGAGTATCTCTAGCCGCTCCGGCAAAGCAGTCGTCTGGGGAGCGATTGTTATTAGCTCGGTATTTGCTTTCCTGCTCCCGACGCTGAGAGGGCTCTTGTCATAGGGACCCGAGCTCGGGTAGGTCAGCAATTTGTCACTTCTGACTCCCAAGGCTTGCTCATTTGCGGATAGGCGCCCTCAAGGAGTTGCCGACGTTCAGAGCGCTCTTCGCATAAATGGCAATCACATCTATCGCGTTGCTATCTCTGAAATAGCGGAGCAATCTGCGACGAATCAAGGTACTCATCAACTCTTGCTACGAGGCCATCCTTGAGCGTGACCACCAGGCAGGCAGGGATCACTAAGTGCTGGGGACCGGTATCTCCCCGCTGAGGAACAACGACGTGGAGACGGTGTCGCTGTACGTAACCCGACGCCGTCGGAATCACCTCTAATACTTCGTACCTAATTGACTCCGCCCTCTGGTGCATCGCTCGAAGCGTCTCAAATGTCTCGGCTGCTGGCTGGTCAACCCCTATGGCATTGATATTTACAATGCCATCTGGTGCATACATGGCCGCTAAAGCCTCAAGGTTGCAGGTCTCAACATTTGCGATGAAATCGGCTGCGAGTGCGTGGATATCAATCTGCAGGGGGTTAAGAGGCGTGGGGTTAAGAGGCGTGGGGTTGAGAGGCGTGGGGTTGAGAGGCAGGGGGTTGAGGGGCAGGGGGTTTAGATTCATGGCGTTCACTTTACGGCGTAATTGTCGCAGGCCTGCGTTACTCTCGATTCAGCGCATCAAGTTCCCCCAAGCGTGGAGTTCGCCAGACCGTATTTCCCCCACCTAGGAAGCGAAGTTTTGGGTATAAGGAGACGGCTATGCAATCAGGAACACGCAATGAGATAAGCAAGAAAGCAGTTGAGGCAGGTAAGAAAGGCAAGACAGATAACAAATCCAATAGCCCCGCTGAGACAGGCTTGAACTTTGCAATCCTGGTAGGGGTGCTCTCGAGTGAGGTAGAGACTCGAGAGATTCAAGACAGGGGAGAGGTAGCGACGCTTCAAGTTCGCGTCTTATCCCTCGATGGAGTAGCGACGGTCCCCGTCACAATGTGGGCGCCGCCTGCTTGGCTGCTCGCAGCCGGGGAGGGGACTCCAGTGCTAGTAGTCGGCAAAGTTCGCAGGCGGTTCTGGAGAACACCTGTTGGCACTACCGGAAGTCGCGTTGATGTCGAGGCCACGAGTGTTACGCGTGACGGGCCTAGGCAACGCGCGTCCCTGGCGAAGAGGGCCGATGCAATTCTTGCAAGCGTTGCTTTAACGCCTCTGCCTAAATAGTGATCTGGGCTTAGCCCGTGTAGACGTCGATGTATCGGCGGTAGTTAGCAGAGATCTG
>WLHA01000119.1 GCA_009702955.1 Actinomycetota bacterium | reverse complement strand
TTGGTTGAGAGATTTTTGGTGGAGAGTTAGTTGGTAGAGAGATACTCCAGTTGAGAATCCGAGGGGTCGGGCAACAGCCATCCCCTGAGAGGTGCAGGTTAGAGGGTCTAAGGCCTAAGCCTGTGTCGCCGCTTCATTTATTGCAGCAACTAGCGCCGAATGCCCTACTTCTTGGCAGTAGTGGCCGACGCCCTCGATCTTGGTATGCGAGCTGCGCTTGGCGCCTGGCACGGTCTCAGCAAAGTATTTCTGACCGTGGCCAGTAACTGGATCGGGCACTCCAAAGCAGGTTGCGAAGGGTTTCTCCCACACGTCATAGACGCTCCATGCAGCGAGCATGATCTTTGCCCCCTCTTGATCTGGGGAGGTCGGCATGAGGGATGGAAAACTAAGACACCCCGCTTGATGCGTTGCATCTGGGAATGGTGCGTCGTAGGCGCCGGACTCTGCCTCAGTGAGTGGGGTCTTGACACCCCCAACAAGGTCTCCACTAATCATGCGCCCGCACTCGAGGTAGTCGATGCTTGCGGCAAACTCTTGCCACATTCCAAATGCTCCGCCTTCTTGGGGTTTGAACTTGCGCCCCAGGATTCCGTTGCCAATCACGATTGCGCGAACGTCATCTGCGTGCATTGAGGCGACAGCAAGGCCAACGAGTGAACCCCAGTCCTGCCCAAAGAAGACAGCATTCTTAGGCGCAACTGCACTCCACCACGCGTTCATCCAGGAGACATGTGCGGGGTAGGTATACGCAGCCTTGTCGGTAGGTTGGTCTGAGCGACCGAATCCGATCTGGTCCGGCACGAGCACTCTGTAACCAAGATCAAGAAGCTCCCTGATCATGTGGCGGTATAGGTAACCCCAAGTTGGCTCGCCGTGGAGCATCACTACAGGGATCGCGTCTTTTGGTCCTTCATCTACGTATGCAACTGAGAGCGTCTCGACACCCGGGATTGTTGGGCCTGCCGGTATGAGTACCTCGCGTCGCTCATATGGCCAGTCAGGGAGATTGAGGAATCGCTCCGCTGGAGAGCGGACCACAAGTGGCAGGCCAGATGACAGGTCAGGGGTGCTTGATGTATTGGCAGTCATAGTGTCAAGACTAATGGCGCGGACCAATCGCCGCCATTGCTGGGCTTCGAGTTGGCAGACACAGCCCGGAGCTACTTCACCGCTTACTGCCTTCTCAACCTATTGCCTGCTCGACCTGCCTGCTCTGACTACCTGCTCAGGCGAGAAGTCGCTGGCAACGTTCCTGGGCTGGACTATGAAACGGGCTTAGCGGTGAAGCAACCGATGAAGTAAGGAAACTCAATAGTTGCTGAGTAGTGGTAGGTGTTGACTACCTCATTATCGATCAGTACCGGCGAGGTTCGGCCGTGGCACTCGTCGAGGTCCTTGTTCGTCGGGAGTTCTCCAGAGGAGTCCCTCTCGACGACAATCGGGAACCCATCATTAGCGTACCCAACAACTGTGGATGGCCCGGTCGAGGCTTTGAGAATGCATGAAGGAATGTCGTGGTAGTGATAGAGGCTTGCCTGCTGCGGGTGGCCGTCACATTTGTCTTGTGTCTCGTAGGCGACGGCATCGCGATTCCGTTCGTCGATCGAAGCGTAGAAAGAGACGCCGTTCTTTGCGACCCCGATCGCGCCTTTACCGAGGCAAGTTGGGCTCGCTGCTTTGGTCGGTGAGGCTGGGAGCGTTAGTGATACCGCGCTCGACGCGATTCTGTTTGGGTTGCGGTCGTACGCATACGCAGGGTCATCCGCTGCGATGGGGAATGTCCCTGTGATGGAGTCAATCGGGAGCCCATTACTAGTTATAACTCGCGTCTCGCCTTTGACGGACTCGCTGTAGGTCGCCAGCGGCCATGCAACATCTCCCTTGACAGAGATTTTCTTCGACTTGTCCCAAGTTCCGCTTGCCTCGTTGAGCCATGGACCAGCAGCGTGGGCTCCACCGCCTCCAGAGTTGCCGGCATCACATGCGAATAACACGCCAACCCCGGAACTGGTAGTTAAAACCTTTGATGTGCCGATCGGCAACTTCGTTATGTCGATTGAGGGTCCGACCCATTTATTGGTGATCGCAGTGGAAGCGGCCGTTGATGTAGTGGTGGAGTCCGCTTTAGAGGTGCTGGATTCCTGAGAAACATCTGAGCCTGAGCATGACGCTACGGAGATGGCGAGAACTGTTAGTGCGATGGAGGACGAGAGAATGCGCTTCACATTCATTGGTGTATTAACCCTTCGCTATTTTGCTGGTTGATTAGGAGTTGATTAGGAGTTGATTAGGAGGAGGTTGATGCGGTGTTCATCTGGGCGGACCACCGGGAGGGCCACCGCGGTCACCGGCAACTGCGACGAATTGACCCTTGAGGCAGGTCAGGACTGAGTTCTTCGATGGGCTATTAGCGTGATAGTGGTATCCCAACCCTGGCGTCGAGTGACCGCCGCATTCATCGAGTTTTGCTGCCTTTAGTTTGCTTGCTTTGAGGGGAAGATGGATGGGGAATCCATCCATTGCGTAGCCGAACATTGCAGTCTCACCAGAGATGTGGTCGTCATCAAGAGTGCCGCAACCTGTGCTGGCATGCATGTGATATCCCTCTGCGTTGTTGAAGTGCCCACCGCACTTGTCAAACGATGCGATGGTATGTGCGCCGAGGATTGCGCTCACAGGTGCAGATGCGGCAATCACAACTCCGTCGAGTGTGACGCCCCAGTCTCCAGGGTTGGTAGAGGGGGAGGAGGAAGTGAGCACTGGTTTGGTTGGGATTGAGACCGTTTTGGTAATTGCTTCGCCATTAGTGAGCCACGCGAGACGTCCCTCAACGCAGAAGTTTTGATACTTCGGGTCAACATCAGGTCTAGCTGCACCAAGAAAGGCTTCACGCGTATCTGTGACGTTGATGTTGCCCTTTGAGTCGTACATGTGCCACTCGTTGTCGTTGTAGAAGGTGGCTAGGTTCTTGATGAACTCACCTGTGAGGTCGTACGTTCCGTTGCCGTCGAACCAGATCCCCGCTTCGCTAGCAGGAGTGGTAATCGTGGTTGGGCAGAATGGGCCTGTTGAGTAGGCGGTCGGGTAACCAGCGATAGTGAAGGTTGCGCAGGTTGCCTTCGCTCCGTCGTTCAAAGTGCAGGCTGCGTTCTTCGTGCCATCGACGATTGCTCCATCTGCGAAATGCGCAGTCTCGAATACGTGCTGTGATTGTTGAGCAGGTTTAGAGCTAGTTGATGTCGACGCACTCGAGGAGTTACTGCTCGAGCATCCAGCGAAAAGCACTGTTAGGGAGAGCATGGTGGCTCCGATGACGCGCGATTTGGGGAAGGTATTTGGCGTGATGTCTGGCATTGGATTCCATTCGTTCGTCAGTGCGGCAGCCGAGAGACTCTCACCGACGTCGGATGCATTTGTGAAAGAACGCCTAATAATTCACTAAGAATGGGGCGCAAGATTCATTGCGGATCCTTATGCCGAGTCCACAGCACAACGCCCGGCCACTATTCGCGGCCGGGCGTTGGTTACAGGTTCGGTGCTCGCTCTGCGAGCGGTTGCTTCTAGAAGATGGGCTCTGGCTCGAGCTGGTAGGTGGCGCTACCGAATCCGAGGATCAAGTAGAAGATTGGTCCAAGGATGATGAGGCCAATAGCGAATCCAATGCCTTTCCCAAATGCTTTCGCAAGATCAACGAGCACAATAACGAGTGTCACAACATTTACTAGTGGAATCAGCAGCAGAAGAATCCACCACATGGGGCGTTTCACAAGTTTCAGAATTACAAGAAAGTTCAGGATAGGAATCAAGCAGGCCCAGCCAGGCTGACCCGCCTTTGTGAATACCATCCACTGTGCTGCGATCATCACGATGATCATTGCGAAGAAAAAGAGGGTAAGGATTGCCCCTGCCCCAGCTCCTCCTGATGCTCCAAAGATTTGTCCCATTGGTCTTGCCCTCCAATTTCTTAAGGAATAATGACTTACCTTGAAATTCTGACAGGTAACGAGCGCGGGAGCGCGGCATTGCTGATTACGCCGGGTTCTAATGCTCTCTGGGGGTGCCGAAGCTCGCGATAGTGGAGATGGGAGGGGCGCTCTGGGGCTAGTGATCAGCCCATGCCCAGAGCCATATATTGGTGCAACGTCAAGTCGCTAGATTCTCGAGGCTCGACATTTCGCAGATTCATCCAGTATCCGGGGGTGAACGCCATTCCCAGGTTGAGGCCCTGTCGTCATCTCTCCCACGAGCTCTGCTCTGGCGTTTAATGAGCTGATATCCATCATGTGTTTTCTGGAGGTGATGTCGTTTACAGAGCCTCACAAGATTCTCAAGTGATGCTGCACCTCCCTCAGCGAAGGGCACGATGTGATCTATCTCTAGACCCATCGTCATATCGCATGTTGGTACCTGGCAGACGCGGTCGCGCTCTTCAAGCCCTGTAAGCAGCTTCGCAGGTATTGCTCTCCCCATATGCGCAATTGTTCTGATGTCTGTTCCATCGACTACCAGAAGTTTTAAGAACGCTTCACCCAAGTATTCAGTAGCAGTTGCAACAGGGATCGGACCGACCCCAGCAATCTCACAGATCTCGCCATTCTCGGTACGTCCACGCTTGAGTGCATCCATGTCGACACGAATATGCATGACCGCATTAGATCGAGTCGTTTTCTTGCCGCTCTCGCATGGCTGCTTGGTCGTCGTCTTCTCGCAGAGGGCCATGAGCGCGTCAGCTGCGTAGGCCTCGGGCCTTTCGTGCGCACCACTCTTCCGAGCCGCCTTAAATATCTCGTCCTGTATCGGCTTTAGCGCCGCCATTACAAGCGCACCATTAGCAACTGTCATGCGCCCTCTTACATTGAACGAGCCATCTAGATCAGTCCACGACTTGAAATAACGCGATTTGTGAACCTGTCTGTGGCGCTCTGTCTCGTCAGTGGCTGCTGCAACTACACGCGAGGTTGCATCACGCAGATCGCGCACAGTCGCGTGTTTTGCGAGGTTCAAAAGTTGAGTCTCAGTATTAGGTGCAACAATCGCGCCGCGAGCTACCTCTACAGCCTGGGCATTGGAGAGCGACCCGTTGAGCAATGCTGCCTGGGTAACCGGCAGGTGCTGGAGCTGGTTAGCGAGCAGCACGACCGATTGGGCTTCGTACTGAGGACAATCTGTCTCAGTGGCGAGCCACTCGGAGATGCTCTTCGCTCCCTCGCCCTTCCAACTGTTGGTTCGCTCAACCTGGCCTACGGCA
>WLHA01000118.1 GCA_009702955.1 Actinomycetota bacterium | reverse complement strand
TTCGATCCTGCAACCTTCCGCATTAGGGCTGCAGATGGCTCTTGGCATTGGTTCGAGACCACCGCGCACAACATGCTTGATAACCCTTCGGTCGAGGCAGTGGTGCTTCACTCTCGCGATGTAACCGAGAGTCGCGAATCTCACCAAAAAGCCTTGGAGAACGCAGAGCGGCTATCTGCGATCGTTGAGAATCTTGTCGCCGGTGTTCTAGTAGAGGACGCAGATAGGCACATCGCTGTTGTCAACGCGCGCTTCGTCGAGTTATTCCAGATACCGGCTCCACCTGCTGCTCTAGTCGGGGCCGATTGCAGAGAGGCCGCTGAGCAGAGCAAGCACCTATTCGCAGATCCGGAGTACTTCCTTGAGAGCACCCTCAAGTGCTTAGAGAATCGCGTGGAGGTTATCGAGTTTGAGTTGACAATGGCTGACGGTCGGGTATTAGAACGCGACTACATTCCCGTTTTTGTCGGGGGGCACTACGACGGCCACGTCTGGATCTATCGGGACATTACGGAGCGGCACGAGATGGAGACTCAACGTGAATCCCTAATTGCGGCGGAGCAGGAAGTGCGCATCGTGATTGAGGAGCAGAACCAGCGCCTCCGAGAACTCGACCAACTCAAATCTGAGTTTGTTGCCAACGTAAGCCACGAACTCCGCACTCCCCTAACCTCAATCATGGGGTTCACTGAGATACTGAGCGATGGTGCGGGCGGCGAACTTAGTGAGGAGCAGCGCGAGTACCTCGAGATCGTCACTCGAAGCAGTCAACGCATGCTTCGACTCATTGACGATCTGCTGCTCCTCTCGCGGCTCCAGACGCAAAGCATCACCCTTGAAGTCGAGCCTGTTGATCTTGTGGCGCTAATTAATGAATCGCAACTAGAGCTATCAGCGGTAGCTGACTCCGCCGGCGTTACTCTCAAGTTCAGTACAGCAGATGGACCTCCTCTACTAGGCGACAGCGGAAGGCTCCGTCAGGTAATCGATAACCTCGTCAACAATGCACTGAAGTTCACCCCACCCGGCGGGGAAGTAACAGTAGAGGCCATTCGCGAGGAAGAGTCTTGGATAATCAAGGTTGCCGATACCGGAATTGGGATTCCAGAAGAGGATTTAGAGCGGCTATTCGAGAAGTTCTTCAGAGCATCGAACGCAGACCCCAAGCGCACCCCCGGTACAGGTCTTGGGCTATCAATTACCCGAGCAATCGTTGAGTTGCACCATGGCGAGATAAACGTCTCGAGCGTTCAGGGCGTCGGCACAACCTTCACGGTCACGCTTCCAGATCAAAGTGAAGAGTAAGCGCTCAAACAAATAAGTGCACTCCACGTTGCCCCTACTTAGATAGAGGCACTCAACGCCGCTACGTAGCGCCTCTATTTAGAGGTTCCAAGCGCAATAGATTTTGCCCATCGGTAATCGGCCTTACCCGATGGAGACCTAACAATCTCGTCTACGAGGAACACTTCACGTGGAGCTTTGTAAGCAGCGAGTAGCGAACGAACATGAGTTGCGAGCGACTCAACGTCTGGAGTTGCACCGGGCCTTGGTTTAACAACTGCGCATACATGCTCGCCCCAGCGCTCATCGGGCACTCCAACGACAACAACATCGAAGACATCTGGATGACTCTTAAGTGCAGACTCAACCTCCTCTGGGAAGATCTTCTCTCCACCGGAGTTGATGCTCACAGATCCGCGCCCTAGAAGAGTGATGGTTCCATCGGCCTCAACTATCGCCATGTCACCCGGGAGTACCCAACGGCTTCCGTTGGCCTCCACGAATACTTCAGCGGTCTTAACAGGGTCTTTGTAGTACCCAAGCGGCACATAGCCACCGCGCGCTAAGCGACCGACAGTTCCTGATCCAGGCTCAAGCGGAATTCCATCATCGTCGAGAACGGTTGTGTGTGCACCCATCGCAAAACGCGGGCGACCTTGACCATCGGTACCTGCAACAGTTCCTTGATACCCGGTCTCCGATGCCCCAAGGCTGTCGATCACGAGCATGTTCGGGAATCGCTCGACGATCTTTGCTTTCACTGCCGGGGAGAGGATTGCTCCACCGGAACCGATTACGAATAGAGAAGAGAGGTCGTACTTGGCGCCTGGTTCGTCTAGCGCTTCAATGAGCGGACGAGCCATTGCATCCCCAACGAGGCTCACAGACATGACCTTTTCGCGCTCAACAGTGCGCCAGATCTCATGGGGGTCAAGCTTGCGCTGAGAGGTAAGCACAACGGTATTGCCACCGAAGATCGCCATCAAAGCGGCCCACAATGCTGCGCCATGCATTAATGGAGCAATCGGCATTGATACAGATGTGCCGCCATTCTCAATTGCACGCGTCACAAACTCAGCGGGGTCATCCGGAGCGGTCTGGCCGAGAGAGAGCAGCGGGCCGATTGTTGAGAGAAAGAAATCGCGCTGGGTCCACATGACGCCCTTAGGCATCCCCGTAGTACCACCCGTATAGAGGATGTAGAGATCCTCCTCTGAGCGCGGCTCAAAGGCACGCACAGCACTTGCAGCAGCGAGCGCTGCCTCATACTCAGTTGCACCAATCACAGAGATGTCTTCGTCTGTTCCGTCGTTCACGGCAACAAAGACCTTCAACTTCGGAGCATCCTTGACGATGTTCGCGATTCTCGGAGCAAACTCGCGTCCGAACACGAGGCCCTTTAGGTCGGCGTTGTCGAATAGATAAGCGAGTTCGCCCTCGACGTAGCGGTAGTTAACATTGATCGGCACTGCACCCAACTTGTATGCAGCAAACGTGCCCTCGACATACTCAGGTCCGTTGTAGACGTAGAGCCCAATGTGGTCGCCACGACCAATGCCCTGGGATGCGAGGTGATTTGCCAGTCGAGTCGCTCGCTCGTCAAGAGCTGCGAATGTTGAGCGGTAATCGCCGCAGATCAGAGCGGTGCGCTCCGGTACAGCGTCGGATACAGCTTCGAATAGGTCTGCAAGGTTCCATTGAATCGCCATGGCGGCGCAGGTTATCGGGCTAACGGCGCCGACGCGGACTGAAGCGAAATTAACGCTTGGCGATTACGCAGGATCCGTGCCCGAATAGGCCCTGATTCACCGTCAGCCCAACGCGCGCACCCTCGACCTGTCGACCCTCGGCCTGGCCACGCAACTGCCACGTAATCTCACAGACCTGCTGGATGGCTTGAGCCGGAACAGCCTCACCAAACGATGCGAGACCGCCGCTTACGTTGACAGGAACCCTCCCGCCGAGAGTGGTTACCCCAGCGTCTAGTAACTGCTCAGCCTCGCCTGGAGCGCAGAGGCCAATGTTCTCATACCAATCAAGCTCTAGAGAAGTAGAGAGGTCATAGACCTCAGCGAGGTTCACATCCTCTGGTCCGATCCCAGCCTGCTCGTATGCGGCATATGCAATGGAGTCTCTAAATGATCGCTCAGGCTCTGGAACTCCGAAGGCAGAGTCGGTAGCGAAGTTAGGCATCTCAATGACGGTATTCGGGTATGTAGGAGTGACAGTTGAGACTGCAGCGATGCGAACTGGATTCGAGACACCGCGTGAGCGCGCATAATCAAGGCTGCAGATAACTAAGGCTGCGGCACCGTCTGAGGTTGCGCAGATCTCGAGGAGTCGCAGCGGATCGGAGACCATCGGAGATGCATTTACATCCTCGATAGTTACTTCTTTGCGAAACCGTGCGTATGGATTGTTAAGTCCGTGGCGCGCGTTCTTAACCTTTACCTTTGCAAAGTGATCAGGTGTTGCTCCGTACTGCTCCATGCGTCGGCGTGCGTAGAGTCCGAAGTACGTCGGGTTGGTGGCTCCTAGAAGCCTAAAACGTAGCCAATCTGGGTCGTCTCCACGCTCCCCCGCATTTGGAGCGAGGAATCCCTTTGGGGTTGTATCGGCCCCAACTACGAGAGCAACATCGCAGAGCCCGGCAAGAATCTGCGCGCGCGCAGCGTTGAGTGCGGTGGCGCCGGATGCGCAGGCCGCGTAGGCAGAGACGACTGGAGCGCCTTGCCACCCAAGTGCTTGAGCAAAGGTAGCGCCGGCGACATAGCCAGGGTAACCATTGCGTACTGTCTCGCCACCAGCAACGAACTGAATGTCTCGCCAATCAACCTCGGCATCTGCAAGCGCTGCACGAGCAGCCACAACTCCGTACTCAACAAAGTTGCGTCCCCACTTACCCCAAGGGTGCATACCGACACCAAGTACTGCGACCTCTCCAACACTCATCGTGCTACCTCCGTCGCAACTGGTCGCCACTGCCAGACCATGTACTGGTTATCGTCGTCTTCGTAGAGCACTCCACGCTCAACCTCGACCTCTACTCCAGAGGTGAGCGTTGCTGGGTCACAGTCTGGAGCAAGTCGACCAAGAACAACCATGCGCTCTTCATCGAGTTCAACTGCGAGCACCGTGTAGGGAACGAACGGATCGGCTGGCATGTAGGGCGCAGGTGGCTGGTAGTGATTCGTAGTCCAGGACCAAACGCGGCCACGAGCAGAGAGATGCACCTCGGCGATCTCCTCAGAGGGGGCTGAGGGGTTTCGAGAGAAGGCCATGTTCTTAGGGAAGAAATAGGAGCCGGTCTCCGCTCCCCTTCCACCAACCAAGCGAGCCTCGCCATCGGTCGTCATCCAACCGTTGATCGCGGCTACCTGCGTCTTGTTGGATGTCTTGCTGTCTCTCTTGTTCTGCAACTCTGCGTTACTCACTTAGGCCTCCTAGACCTTTATCTCCTGGCTTAAACCCGGGGACTGCACCACTCAAGCGAGCGATCGTCTCCTCGGCCTCTGCAACCACACTTGCGATGATCTCAGCAACCGTGGGGAGCGAATCAATCACACCTACAACCTGCCCGGTTGGAAGAACCCCAGCCTCGATACGGCCATCTACAAGAGCAGCCTTGGTGAGCATCGGCGCATTTGCTGCCATCGCGACCTGTGCATAGGTGAGGCCCTCAGATTTCTTCATCGCTAACCCCTCGCGCACAAGTGAGCCGAGCGACATCCCTGTCATCGATCTGAATCTAAGTGCGTTCAATGCAGCGCGAGGCAATGCGGTTAGGCGTCCAGAGCCTGTTAGGTGCTCCACTAACTCCGTGCGAATAACGCGCTGCGGGTGGCCATCGACACTCTTGGTTACGACAGTGTCGTTGATGCCTGCTGCTAAGTATCGGCGCTTTACATCCTCTGGGACTGTGCTCTCCGCGCTGAGCAAGAATCGTGTCCCCATCGCAATACCGGCAGCACCC
>WLHA01000117.1 GCA_009702955.1 Actinomycetota bacterium | reverse complement strand
CGCTGGTCATGACGCTGGGCGCAGAAAAACTGCGACAGAGTCCCTGTCCCTCTGAATCTGCAACTCTCTATAGCGAAGCGCAACTTCGCTTAAGGCTCCGGGAACATTTACAGGCTGTCCATAACCATCGAACTTAAGTCCTGCCTCATCAAGGCGTCGCTTCGCGTCCCTAAACTGGAGCGACTCTTTACGATTAAGCCCGGGAATGAAGATCACTCGCTCTGAACCATCTGGAACTGCGTATGCCTCAATGCCACTCACAACGCTCATGGTGTTGCTAACTCCGCAGGCTGATGGATTATCCGGAAGGCCCCACTGCGCAACGCACCGATACCTACGCCCTTCACCGAGTTGATGTACATACGGTTCGTTAGCGGTGACGAACCTAATGCCCTCCTCTGCAAGCGCAGCGAGAAGCGGACCGCTATACGGCTCGGCAAATCGCAGAGTTGACGGATCGAAGAGGAGCACTCCCCGATTATCGAGTTTCTCCACTTGACTAATCATTGAGCGCACGCTTGGGGTTGCGTCGCGAGATGCAACCGTCCCCTCTGCGACAACATGCGTCGGCAGGTTGGCGAGGCTAACTATCGCGACCAATGCGGCCACTAGCCAAGGAGCAGAGCGCGAGATAGCCGGGAGCGTGAATACCCTAAACAGAAGGGAGAAAATCACAAATGCCCCGACCGGCCACAGCCAGCGCATTTGATGCGCGGGATCAACTGGCCCGATCGGCATGATCTTGATCGTAAGAACGGAGAGCAGCAAGAGGGAGACCGCCAAGAGAGCGCTCGTGAGGACGCCGCGCGTTGGGAGCCTCCGCACCGAGAAGGCGGATGCGAGCAAGAGAACCATCATGAGGACAATTGCAAGCATTGAGATTATGAGGCTCGGGAGTCCGGAGACCGGCAAGAAATTTCCGGAAGAATCGATTATCTGCAACGGTGGGATTGACTCAGCGAATGACGAACGCAGTATCCAAGGCGGAAGCGCTATCACCGCCCCAACAAACCTGACCGCTAGCGACGTACCAAAACTCGGCATCGATCCATATTTGCCAGATGCAGCATCAATGAGACGATCCATGTTGCTCTCACCCGGGCCGTGGAGTTGCTGCCAGAGTGGCTGAGCCCATAAAACGATCCCGACTCCAACCGACCACAGCACCGGCCTCTTAAGTGATCCGAGAGCCGCCACGAACCCTGCGCGCTGACTCCATAGATAGAGGAAGACCCCAACAAGGATTATTAGAGGGGCTAGGTATACATACGAGAGGTGGGTTTGAATCAATAGCGACGCAACGGCAATAGACCAAGCCAGAGCTTTTAGCTTTCCTTCAGCGAATGACCAAGCAAGAACAATCAAGAGAAAGAACGGAAACAACAACGAGTGCGGCTGCCATACGTCGTAGATCAACTCACTACCCATGCTCCAAGCAAACGATGCACCTACAAGCAGGATAAGTAGGAAGGCAATACGCCCAGCGACTCGATGAGCGATTACCGCCGCTGCAAGTAGGCACGCGGCGTTCATTGCCCCGACTCCAATTGCGATCCCCGGACCCGAGCCAAAGAGTTTGACCGGCATGGCCATCAGGTCAAAGAGGAGTGGGCCCGGGTTATTTATCTGAACCCCGAATGCGACCGAGGACGACGACCAGGTGCCGAGCAGTGGGTTGAACGCTGTGAACACATCCCGGCTCCGCAGTACCAGCAGTCCGTCGTCTCCGAGAGGCGTGTACCCGTCAACTATTGAGCGCACTACCGCGACAACGAATGGGAGTATCGCAACCGCTGCAATGAGAACCTCGAAGCGGTGAGCAGAGAGCCAAGCCAGAGACTGTCTGGCACGCTTCTCAACGACGACCGGGGTCGCGTCATCATCGAGAAGGGTCGCCGCAGCAAAATCTCTTTGAGACTCGCCAGAAGACTTCGTCATCAGCGTCTGTACTCGATCGGAACAAGCAGAACACCTAGAGGCTGCCCTAGGTGGAGCATCTCTGCAATCAAGTTCTTCTCACGCTGGGTAAGTGATGGAGCAAGCGATGCCGTAAAGAGGCTTGAATCAACCTGATCGGCTATCTCTACTTCGCCGCGTCTCTGCAGCGAGGCGAGCAATTCGGTCCGGTCTCTCATGTAGGTAGATCGCTGCTCTCGCGACCTCGGGTCATAACTAGCGAGAAGCTCAACTCCTGGCTCCCCAGAGGCAAGTAACTCTCTTAGATAAACACCGCTCGCAAACCTGAGCTCCCTCGTTGCAGAGTCAATGGGGACCACACGTTGGCGCGTCACTGGGATGCGCCAAGTATCCGGCACCCCTACATCCCACCCGCGACGCTCAAGCTCGTTCACAAGGCCATAGCCCTGCGAGCCGATGTAGTGAGCATCGTTCCAAGTTACAACAAATCGATCTAATTCGGTTACCCCCGCTGCGCCATCCTTGAGCGACTTGTCCACACGATTGACAATTACTCCAAGCGGATCCGAGAGCGTCGCTTCCGGCGGCGACACTTGCGTGGAGGCGATCGTGAATAAGAGTAGGGAGACAAACGCTGTCGCTAGCACAACTCTGCTGCGCCATCTGGTGAGGGAACCTCCTCCTGTCGTGCGCTCAATGAGCACGGCGTAGAGAGTCCAGAGTCCGACGAAGACTGCGAGCACAACAATGCTCACCATCCAGAGGCTCAGGTAATACCAGAGCACGCCGAATACACGACTCAACGATATTGCTCCAAGAACTATCGCTGAGCCCACTACAGCATGCAGGGGCATTACGCGTTCAATGCGCATGCGGAGGGCAACGATTGCTGATGCAGCCCAACTCGCAAAGACAATAAAGCCTATTAACGCAGAGCCCTGAGACGCATCTGTTCCTGCCGTCACAAGGTTTGAGTAGCTCCCCTGCTGAGCCCAATGCACGAGATCGAAGTGTCCGAGCAGGACCTTTAGACCAGTACTAAACCCGACCGCCGCCTCGGGAGGAGTACGGAAGTAATTGATGATCATCGAGATATTTTGATGACCTGAGATCTGGTCGACTATTGGAGGAATCCAAAGCACTACGAAAAGCAGAGATGCGCCGCCAAGCCACCGCAACTCTTTGAGGCGGGATTCAGATTCGCGCAGAGTTCGAGAGACTGTTATAGCGAGCATCAAAAGGCCTACTCCGCCGACCAATCCGACATACGGAATATGTGTCTGCGCGCATAGCGCGCCAAAGAATGCGAACGGAAGCCACCCAACTGGGTCACGATCTAATACAGACCATGCCGCCAACAGGACTACGAACCATGGAAGCAATGGTAGATACGGATTCCACGGCTGCGTTACAAGTAGCGGCCCATAACGCCACATCACAACCGCAAGAACTGCGGCAATCGCTGACGCCATAGCCGGACCACCGCGTCGCGTCGCCAACCAAAGTGCAGTTATGACTGCGGCGAGCGAGAGGAGGATTGTTGCGTACTCAAGTCCATGAGCACTTGATCCGCTCAACTTATAAACGATCGCCAATGCATAGAACGAGAGCGGTCCCGGATGGCTTCCTTGGTCAGGGAAATTACCAATACGCCCCGGGAGGCCAACCAACGGAGTATGCGACGTGCCTACATCTCTCACTCGAAACTCGGTCATTGCTAAATCAAGAACCGGATACCAAGCATGGCGAGATATAAAGACTCCGGCCACAAGGAGCACTGCGGAGAAGACCAAAGACCACGAGAGCACAGGATGCTGAGCACACCAAGCGCGTGCTCCAGCCATTCGGTTGCGAGCGGGAGAAAGAGACCCGGAGGCGTCTTGATCGGCTCTCATCTATCCTCCCCTCAATTAACAAACGGGCCAATCGCTTAGATGATGGGCAGCAGCAAGGGATTCTACGGCTATGAGTCTCTCGGGCATGTGCGAGGCCATAAATACCTCCATAAGTACCGTCACTCCATAAGTACCGTCATAAATACAGCCATAGACATAAGGCCTAAGCGCATTGGTTCGAGACCAACATCGGAGGTCGCAGCTCTGGTGAATTTGCTGTCAAAGCGGCTCAGTTTCGCTAGTAACCTGCCATCTCTATGCCCAGCCGGTCTTCAGCCTCCAGAGTCGCTCCTTATGCAGATGCGCTCTTAGCTCGCGACCTTCCGGCACTTGACCCACAGCGGCGATCTGAGGCAGTTGAGTTTGTAGCGGTCCGCGTCGCCGATCTCCCAGCACCAATGAATCTGGCGGTTCGTATCCTCGCTGTCATCTTTGATCTTGGCCTCAGCCTCGGCTCTCGGCGCACGTATATATCTGTCTCCTCGAGCATGCCAATTCCGTTTGTAAGTGAATACCCACGCCTAATCCGTTCCCTAGCGTTTGCTTATGTGTGGGAGAAGTGGCCTGATACCCGACCCGACGGCGGGCGCGCCCAGGTAGAGCCATGAACCTCTCTAAGGATGCATTCGGCGCGGGCGACCACATCGAGGTTGAGGTACTCGTCATCGGGAGCGGAGCGGGCGGCTCGCCGACTGCGGCGCGTCTGGCTGAGGCTGGATTTGACGTGCTTATTGTTGAGGAGGGCGAGTGGTATGACCAAGGTTCAATCAAACCATTCTCGCTCGACCAGATGCAGAAGCAGTACCGATCCGGTGGCGTAACTGTTGCCCTTGGTCGCCCCTCAATTGCTTATACAGAGGGGCGCTGCGCGGGTGGCGGAACAGAGGTCAATAGTGGACTCTACAAACGCCCTCCTCACTCAATGCTCACAAAATGGCGAGACGGCTACAAGATTCAAGACCTTGAGCTTGATGACATTGACGCGATTGCAGATGAGATTGAGACTGACCTAAACATCTCTTACGTCCCCGGTGAATCAACTCTCGCTAGTCAAGCCCTCGCTCGCGGCGCCACAAATCTAGGTTGGCGAAACAGCGAGATCCCGCGTTGGATGTCATATCCCGAGCACGGCGATGCGCTAAGCGGAAAACGCCAAAGCATGACGGAGACATACCTCCCAAGAGCAATAAATGCAGGTGCGATTCTCTCAACCGGAATTCGCGTTGAGCGCCTTGAGATGACAGATGCCACAGCGGGGGCAGCGATAGTTGAGCGTCGAGACGGTAGAGCAGGGCGCATCTCGTTTCGCCATGTCTTCGTATGCTGTGGAGCGATCCATACCCCGGCTCTGCTTCAGCGCTCTGGAATCAAGGGGAACATCGGCAAGAGCCTCGCCGTCCACCCGACAGTAAAACTCTCAGCCAAGTTCAGCGAGGCGATCAATGTTGATAACGATGTCCCTGTTCATCAGGTAACCGAGTTCTTCCCGCACTCTTCATTCGGCGGTTCGGCGAGCCAGGCGGG
>WLHA01000116.1 GCA_009702955.1 Actinomycetota bacterium | reverse complement strand
CGTCTACTCGCTCGAGACGGAAGCCGTCATGCGTTTTTTGGTGGTGATGACGTTTGCAGAGCCTCACTAGGTTCTCAAAACTCGCTGGGCCTCCTTCTGAGAAGGGCTTGATGTGATCTATCTCTAGCCCAAGCGTCATATTGCACGTCGGTACTTGGCAGACACGGTCGCGTTCCTCAACCGCAGTTCGCAGTGGTGCAGGGATGTGTCGCCCCAAATGCGCAACCGTCTTGATATCTACTCCTCGATCACGAGGAGCTTGAGGAATGCTTCACCTAGATACTCCGTAGCCGTTGCTACAGGGATAGGGCCGACCCCAGCGATCTCACAGATCTCGCCGTGCTCAGTGCGCCCGCGTTTGAGCGCATCTATGTCGACTCGAATATTGATCACAGCGTTAGGGCGACTCGTCTTTGTTCCGCTCTCGCTCGGGTGTATGGCGCTCGCCTTTTCACAGAGTGTCATTAGAGCGTCAGCGGCGTAGGCCTCTGGTCTTTCATGTTCACCACTCTTGCGAGCCACCTTGAAGATTTGATCCTGTATCGGCTTGAGCGCGGCCATTACAAGCGCACCGTTAGCAGCAGTCATGCGCCCCTTAACATTGAACGATCCATCAAGATCAGTCCACGACTTGAAGTAGCGACTCTTGTGTACCTGCCTGTGTCGCTCCGCCTCATCGGTGGCGGCTGCTACTACACGAGATGATGCATCGCGAAGATCGCGAACCGTTGCATGCTTTGCAAGGTTTAAGAGTTGAGTCTCGGTATTAGGTGCAACGATTGCACCGCGCGCTACCTCGACAGCCTGTGCGTTGGAGAGAGTGCCGTTTCTTAAGGCAGCCTGAGTAACAGGAAGGTGCTGAAGTTGATTAGCGAGCACGACCACTGATTGGGCTTCATACTGAGGGCAATCTGTCTCTGAACTAAGCCACTCTGAAATACTCTTCGCTCCTTCACCCTTCCAACCGTTGGTGCGCTCAACCTGGCCCACGCCGACGGTTCGGAGCGAGTCTCCAGTGCGGCGTATTTCGTCGCCGATCCCTACCAATCGGGCAGAGGCCTTGCCGTCGAGGGCATCAACCTCGATACGCGAGGCGACCTCAACTAGGTGGGAATGGGCTGCGATAAGTTCATCGAACATATGTTCGATTATAAAGTGGGGGTGGGACACGCTTGATGAGTCTGGATTCAATCGAGCAGTTGGAGAGCCCGAGAGCGCGACTGAACTTGGGTCCCAGCCCCCGAGCAACAGCAGAGGTCGCGATTAGCCTCACCACACGATGAGTCAAAAAATTGCGCCCTCAATCCTTGCTGCAGACTTTGCCCGACTCGGTGCAGAGGTAGAGGCAGTTCGTGCTGGTTGTGACCAGCTACATGTAGATGTGATGGACGGGCACTTTGTTCCAAACCTCTCGCTCGGCCCTGCTGTTGTGGAGTCGCTGCGACGAGTCACTGATCTGCATCTCGATGTACATCTCATGATCGATAACCCCGCAGAGTTCATCACGCCTTTTGCCAACGCTGGGGCTGACAACATCACAGTTCATGTTGAGCTTGGGGATCCGCGTCCAATGTTCGAGGAGATGCGCAGACTCAAAGTTGGTGTTGGGCTTGTGCTCAATCCAGAGACGCCGCTTGATGCAGTGATTCCGTATCTTGACGAGATTGATGTGCTCCTATTTATGAGTGTTAACCCAGGGTTCGGCGGGCAGGCATTCATACCCGAGGTACTCGAGAAGGTTGCTCGCGCCCGAGCGATTGTTGACGAGCGTGGACTCGATCTCGAACTTGAGATTGATGGTGGTATTACCGCTGAGAATGCATTCATTGCCGCTCAGGCAGGTGCAGATATTCTCGTTGCTGGCAGCGCGGTATTCCGTGCACCGGATTCACTCGCTGCAGCGCATGCAATCCGTGCGGCAGCATGGCCCACCTGACGCGTGATTCAGAGCGCAAGAGTCCTTACCGTCTCTGACGGAGTTGCAGCAGGGGAGCGTGAAGATCTCTCGGGCCCAGCACTCTGTGAGCGGCTGAAGGCTGCGGGCTTTCATGTCGCAGCACCAGCAGTTGTTAGCGACGGCATCGAGGAGGTCGCTGCGGCGCTGCGCGAACTTGTTCGAGACTTTGCCGGCGTCGTGATCACGACCGGCGGTACTGGATTCGGACCCCGCGACTTAACCCCCGAGGGCACACGCCTTGTTATTGAGAGAGAAGCGCCAGGGTTCATGGAGGCCATCAGGCGCGCATCTGATGAAGGTGGTCGAGGCTTTGGGGTGCTCTCTAGAGGCGTGGCCGGAGCAACAGGTGCTGCGCTGATCGTCAATGCGCCTGGCTCTCTCAAAGGATCCATTGAGGCCTTGGAGACAATTCTGCCGGCGATCCCCCATGCTCTCGAGCTTTTATCTGGCGGCTCACCGCACTGAGGGTGCTAGAGGCGGGGCTATCAATGGATGGCATCCGGGCGCCCGCGGGCCTTTATATTGGCTCAGTTTGCAACGGAGAGTGGCGAGTTCTCTCTGATATCGCTGATCCCAAATCCTGATACACTCCTATTAGAACCAAATCTTGGCTGGAGTTCACACTCAAAGTGGCTTTTTCCAGGTGACCGTCATTCGTCGGGTTGGTTCCTCATCCGGGGGGATATTTGATTATGGGTACTGCGAGCTCGGCTTCTGTTCCTTCGCGACGACTGGTTGCAGTTCTCGCATCGACTGCGCTGACCCTTGGGGCACTCGTTGTTGTGAGTCTCGCGTCGCATAGGGCAGATGCGGCTCTAGTGACGAGTGTGGTGGAGTGGGGCGATAGCCAAGGTGCGCCATCGAGCCTCACGAGGGTGAGTGCTGTTGCCGCCGGGTGGGGACACTCGCTCGCGCTGAAGAATAATGGGAGCGTCGTCGCATGGGGAAGCAACAATGGAGGACAGACCGAAGTCCCCGCAGGCCTCACCGGCGTTAAGGCAATTGGAGCCGGTGCCTATTTCTCTCTCGCAGTAGCAAGTGATGGTTCTGTTGTTGCATGGGGAGATAACGGCGCAGGGCAGACGGATGTCCCTCCAGGGCTCTCGGGAGTTGCTGCTGTTGCAGCTGGGAGCGACTTCGCGGTAGCGCTGCTTGAGGACGGCACGGTCACTGCGTGGGGTAGCAGTTCTTTTGGAAAGACTGACGTTCCTGTCGGGCTAAACGAGGTTGTCCAAATCTCTGCCAATTCCGCTTCGACGGTTGCAGTTAAGTCAGATGGAACTCTCGTGGCCTGGGGCTGGGACATTTACGGGCAAGTTAGTGGCGCCTCGGAGCAAACCAATATCACGCAGGTCTCCGTTGGTCGATATGACGTATTAGCGCGCAAGAGTGATGGCACCGTAATCGCGTGGGGATCAAACAGGAGCGGCTCCACAGATGTGCCCGTAGATCTCTCCGGCGCTACTGCGGTCGCAGCAGGTGCGGATACTTCTTACGCTCTTCTGAGCGACGGAACGGTTCGCTCCTGGGGTCTCGAAGTGAGCACCTGTGCCTTTCCGGTGTTCGGGCAGTGCCCAGGTTTTACGCCAACTGTGTATACGCCTCCAGTCGGGTTATCAGGTGTCACCGCAATTGATGCAGACTTAGGGCACGCTTTAGCCATACATACCATCGAGAGTTCGACCCAAGAGATCACGTTTGGCGCGCTTGCGAATAAGTTGGCATCAGCAGGCGATTTTGAGGTATCTGCTACATCAGACTCTGGCCTTAGCGTTTCATTCGCGTCTACCACCACCGGTATTTGTACTGTCTCAGGTTCGACGGTGACACTTGTCGGTGCTGTGGGTACCTGCACGATTCGAGCATCGCAGGCTGGAAGCTCAAGCGTCGAGGCTGCTACTCCAGTCGATCAATCCTTCCAGGTGGAGAACTCGACCCAAGAGATCACGTTTGGCGCGCTTGCGAATAAGTTGGCATCAGCAGCCGATTTTGACGTATCTGCTACATCGGACTCTGGGCTTAGCGTCTCGTTCGCGTCTACCACCACCGATATTTGTACTGTCTCAGGTTCGACGGTGACACTTGCCGGTGCTTTGGGTACCTGCACGATTCGAGCATCGCAGGCTGGAAGCTCAGGAATCGAGGCTGCTACTCCAGTCGATCAGTCTTTCGAGGTGAAGGACGTGGCAATTGCATTTGGAGTAGCAGACACGGGCGCTTACGAGGGGAGCCGCCCGAAAGGCACGACAGTGTCTTCAATGTATGGGTTTGATCGCCCTAAAAGTGTGGCGTTATGCATTTGGTATGAGACGCGCGAGGACTCCTCTGCGTCCGGTGTCGACAAGATTTATCTATGGGACGGCTCTCAAGACTTCACTCGGCTTGGCGTATCAAAGCCCAAGTTTGTGATCCTGCCTTCCGGTCGAACGTCAGGAAAAATCTCGACGAAGATCAACTACGACACGACGCCCGAAGCAGAAGAGCACTACAACGTCGTTGTTACAAAGATCACTACTCAAGTTGGAGGGCAGTGTGTTGCAAGTCAAACGGCTGATCCTCGAGTTGTGATTCTGCGCTCTACAAGCCGCGTGACGATTTTTGACGACGACACGCCGGTGCCACAGGGTTAGTCGAACAAATTGATGAGACGCTTCCTTTAATCGGGGCGGGCAAGGAGTTAGGGGGCCGGAGCAATTCGGGCCCCTTCTCGCGTCTGCAGGCAAATATGGCCATCTGGTCATGACAGCGGGGATGAATTAACACGCATTCTTGCGAATAAATTGCCTGTGTTACGGTTGGTAATAAGAAATTAGATAGTTCATAGATAGCCCTCGGGGATCGGGTGTAAGTCCCGACCGGCGGTGATCCTTGCCCCACATTTGTGTGGCTGGTAGCCCGCGAACCTGCCGCAGCCTGCGGCGGGCCGACTAGGTGAGACTCCTAGGCCGACGGTCAAAGTCCGGATGAAATGGGGGCGACGGAGAGGTCGAGTGTAGGAGCGCGTAATTTTCGCGCTTCTAGGCTCATTTTCTCCTTCGTTGACGCGCTCCCTGAGGGTTAAGAGCGTTATTGGTGTCTCAAGACATGTCAGCGATAGTGGAGATTTTGGTGAACGAGAAGTTGGTCGACGAGCAGAGGATCGAGCAGGCGATGGGCCTAGCCATTGCCGCCGCCTCGCGTGCTCGCCGTCTCTCACCGCCAAACCCATGGGTCGGAGCAGTTGTGCTCAGCGCCTCTGGTGAAGTAGTTGGCAGCGGGTCTACGCAGGCGCCAGGTGGATCACACGCAGAGGTTGCTGCATTACTTGAGGCCGGGGAGTTGGCACACGATGGAGTGCTCGTTGTAACGCTCGAGCCGTGTAATCACCAAGGGCGCACTCCTGCCTGCACAGAGCAGATAATTGATGCTGGTATATCGCGCGTCGTTGTAGCCATTGAGGACCCTGACCCGCTG
>WLHA01000115.1 GCA_009702955.1 Actinomycetota bacterium | reverse complement strand
TGCGGATTAGGAGAGTGCGCGTAAGGAAATGCAGTAGATCCCCCGCCGCAGGAATGGTGGGTCGGAGGTGACGGTACGGCAGCGGGGCACCTTCCCCCCGAGGTGCCCTAAGCCGAGCCACCGACCCACCAGCGGTCCATCTTTGATTTAGTCAGGAGAGGATGACGTTCTCCGCTGTAATCCGCGGCGGTATGCTTTCCGCGTGTTCATTGACTGCAGTCCTCCATCTCTGGACAAAATTGAGGCGTGCGAATGTTTGAGTACTCTCCGTCTGATTTGTGAGATCGAATAGCAATATGGGGAAAACCACCAAATCGCCTACAGCAGATTCAAGCATCGATAATGCGCCAGTAGATGGTCAGAAAAAGATCGATGTTCGCTATTTGATGTTCGCTCTGTTAGCGCTCGCTGTGCCTTTGATCGTCTCCGTCGTTGTCATTGCTCAGCGCCGTTGGTATCCAGCCAATCTCGACTTTGCGTGGACAGAGTTCCGCGTAAGAGATGTCGGTACTTCTCGCTCGCCCCTCGTCGGTTTGCCTGGCCGCATTGGAGCCTTGCAGCGAGAGGGGAGTCATCTCGGGCCGATGAGTTTTTATCTATTAGCACCGCTTTACCGCATTCTCGGTTCAAATACCTGGGCCCTTCGAACATCGGGAGTTGGCCTGAATTTCGCTGGGCTGGCGGTGGTTCTGCTCATTGCACGAAGGCGCGGCGGTGCACTCATGACGGCAAGAAGCCGCGACGCCGTTTTAATTTTTCTTGGGATTTTCGCCGCGGCTGCATTACTTGTTCACTTTCTTGGTGCATCAGTTTTGACGGATCCGTGGAATCCGTATATGCCAGCCATCTGGTGGATGGTATTTTTGTTGGCAGTTTGGTCCGTACTTCTAGACGATCTTCCGATGCTTCCCGTCGTTGTATTCTCCGGCGCGTTCTGCATCCAGACTCACATCTCCTACTTGGGGCTTGTCGGTGGTATGGGGGCGTTAGTTCTTGGCTGGATTGCCTTCTCGGCATTCAGGCGAAAGGGTGCGCTTGGTGCGAGACCGTGGCTTTGGGTTGGATTATCGGTAGCGCTCTTGGTCGCGTTGTTTTCCCCCGTGATTACGGACCAATTGACTAACAAACCGGGGAATCTCTCCATCATTTGGGACTACTTCACGGAGCCACCTGAGGTCACAATCGGTTTTGGTAGTGCGATTGAGATACTTCTTGCACACCTAAACCCACTTCGACTGATAGCCGGCGAGAGCGCAGCAACCGGACCGATTATCCCCGGGCTTATCGTCCTTGGCCTTTGGGCGTCATCGTTTTTTGCGGCGATAAAGAGGGGCATCAGAGAGTTAGTTGCTCTAGATGCAGTTCTACTTTTGGCCATAGTCCTAGGGCTGATCTCAACAGCTCGCATATTTGGTTACGTCTGGTTTTACCTCCTGCTATGGGCTTGGGTGCTCTTGACACTGATGCTCTTCGCTACTTGCTGGGGGCTGATTGTGATATTTGCCGAGCGCACGCCTAGAGGTAATGCCCGAGTCGAGCGTGCACTTGCAGGTGTGCTGATTATGGCAACGCTTGTGCTTCTTGCTTCGGCATCATTCAATGCTCTAAGCGTTCGTGACTCAACCGAGAGCGCCTCCGAGACACTTGGGGAGCTAGTTCAGTCAACAACGCGAGCTCTCAACTCTGGTGATGTGATTGGCGGCGGGAAGTCTGGCCATTATTTGGTAGATCAAGCCTACGCTTTTGATTTTTATGGAACTGTCGGAGGCTTTGTCGACGAACTCGAGAGAGCAGGATTCAAAGCTGGCTATACAACGGGTGCCGAGACGCAGATGACCCCCAAGCGCACTACGCAGCGCGGGCTGGCCTCGGCAGTTCTCCAAATTGCGGTAGGGCCAGATATCCAGACCTGGCGTGACACGCCGGGCGCAGTTGAGATTGCATTCGCAGGCTTAGACGACGCGGGCGAGCGGAGTACCTATCAACGCCTGGCGAGGGACCTAATAAAGCAAGTGCCACCTGATCAACTCTCCGGTGCTCTCGCTAATGCGTATTCTTCAGAGTCAGAATTGTCCGACGCCGCAAAACGCACGATCTTCAAACTTCAGCGCATAAGGCTGCCCCATGCAGTATTTATTATGGAGCCAAGCGTTGGGCTGACCGGCAATGAAGCAGCGCTGAGTGCATACCCGTTAAGTGTGTCGCAGTATCGACGAGCCGCGGAGAGAGTTCCAGGAACGAAGAGTCACGTGCTTGTTGTTGGAGACGCGGATGCATGGAGCTTCGCGTTTAAGTCCCGTATGCCATTTCGCGGTGCCAATTCTTGGATCATGACCTCAGCTAGAAGAGAGTGCCCGATAGTGGGAGGGAATTTCGCCACCGACTCGATAGTGTTCGAGCCAACTGAGGACACGAAGCAATGTGGCGAGTGGCAGAGAGGATTGGGTGACGCTGTCTCAGGTTTCAAGCCGGATGACATAGTGCTGGTCGCATCCGGGTCTGAGACCTACGACAGAGAGATTGGTGGCGAGTTCTTTCGATTGGGCACGCCTGAATATGCGCGTCTAATCAAGCGCAGCCTTCGAATCGCGATGGACTATGCATCGAGATCGAATGCAACTCTGACGATCGTCGGTATCCCGTGCGCTGATCCTTCGGCAACTGTGGTTCCGCAGCTTGCTGAGTTGCGTAAGGATCCAGCACGGATTGGTTGGGCGAATAGCGTCTTGGAGTCGTTTGCGAAGGCCCAAGGAAGGCGCGTTCGCTTCATCAAAATGGACGGTCTGGTCTGCCCGGGCGGCGCTGTGAGCGCCACTCCGGAGGGCTTAGCGATTCGACCTGACGGCGAGAATTACTCTCCAGCCGGGGTAGAAGCAGTACTTAATTGGATTGACTCGAAGATCCAGAGTCCTAATTAGTGCCGCTAGGAATTCTGAAGAAATCTCCATAGGGGGAGAAAGCCCTGACGCTGTTTCTCCCCGCTCCGCCTCTGCCGTCTACGGTATGGGCCTCGGGGCGCTTAGCTCAGTTGGTAGAGCGCTGCGCTTACATCGCAGTGGTCGGGGGTTCGAGTCCCTCAGCGCCCACTCCGAGACGACGCGCTAGTTGCAGGTCCAAAGTTGTATTACGAGGTGCTCAGATAATGAGTGAAGGAATGAGCAAAGACCTAATTCCTTCCGAGGTCGAGTCCTCGGATGATTTAGCGGAGACCCTGTATTACCACGGCACTCGCGCAGCACTTTTCGTCGGCGATCTAATCACACCGGGGTACAAATCCAATTTTGGATCGCGCAGGCAGGCGAATCATGTCTATCTAACTGCAACGGTTGATGCTGCCACGTGGGGAGCCGAGTTGGCGGCAGGCGAAGAGCCTGGTCGAATTTATGTTGTTGAGCCAACGGGAACGATTGAGGACGACCCCAATCTGACAGATAAAAAATTCCCGGGGAACCCTACAAAGTCATACCGCTCGCGTGAGCCGCTTCGCGTGATCGGGGAGTTGACGGAGTGGGAGGGGCATGACCCTGAACTGCTTAATTCGATGAAGGCGCAGATAGAACGTTTACGCGAACTAGGCGTCGAAGCAATAGACGAGTGAGCCACACTTCGACGGCGTTAGTTTGCTGCGCCACCTGAACCGCTAAGCACGTAGTGAAGTGCCGCGAGTGTTGTACGTAGGTGCAGACTCAATTCCTCAGCCGCTCCCGCAGCGTCCCCGGCAATCACTCGCTCCATAAGTGTGTGATGCACCTCCGCGGTGCGGTAGTTCGTCGGGCGTTCGGGTAGTCCTACCTGCACTATCAACGCGGATCGGTCGGAGAGTGACGTAGCTAAACGCAGCAGCCATTTTGAGTCGCAGTTTGATAGGAGAGTCCGGTGAAAAGTGGTGTGAAGGTGGGGTGCTGCTATGGGCTCGGTCTCGAGCATCCGCCAAGCCGCACTTACGCGCTCTCGATAATCCTCATCTCCAGCGGTCACCGATCGCTCTAGCGCAATGGGCTCAAGAATTAAGCGCAACTCATAGATTTCATTTGCCTCCTGAAGGCTTACCTCGGAGACGCGCGCAGATCCGTGCGATTGGAGATCCACGAGCCCTTCTGCGGCCAACTTTCGAAGCGCTTCACGCAATGGGGTGGCAGAGATCCCCATCTGCTCAGCCAGATTTGAGATTACGAGTGTCTCGCTGGGCCGCAGTTCGCCCTCCATTATCGAGGATCGGATTCGCTGCTCGGCCCACTCGGTCAGCGTCAACGGCTGCTTCCCAGAACCAATTTTCTCACTACTGAGCATCGTCTCAGCCTCCCATAGTCGAGAACAGCCTCTATCGTATATCCTATAGGAAATCAATCTGCCTCAGAGGAGACCGAAATGGGATTTCATCTAGCAAACATCGCAGGGCGCGCAGCGCTCGTCTTAGGAGCGGAGTTCTTCGACCTTGAGGAGGTTAGTGACGGCGAGTTTGGTCCAGACCTGATGGCAGCGCTCATGAAACCCGATGAGATGGCATCGCTGTTGCTCCGTCTCGGCGGCAAAACCCCCGGGGGAGTTATTGCTGACGTCGATTTAGGGCCGCCGGTGCCGAGCCCTCAGAAGGTTTTCGGAGTTGGGCTCAACTACGAGATGCATGTTCAAGAGGGAGGAATGGAGACTCCGTCGACTCCGCTGGTTTTCACCAAGTTTCCGTCATGCCTCGTCGGCCCAAACGCTGATGTTGAGATTCGAAGCGATTTCTGTGATTACGAGGGAGAGCTTGTAGTTGTGATCGGAACGGGAGGCAGAGACATTCCTAAGGCAGCCGCATGGGAACACGTACTTGGTCTAATGGTCGGCCAGGATATCTCTGACCGAATGGTCCAATACTCTGCAAACCCGCCTCACTTTGACTTAGGAAAATCTTTCGACACGTTTGGCCCAATCGGACCAACACTTGTCTCGGTTGATGAAGTCATTAATCGCGATGATCTGCGAATTGTTACGACTGTTAACGGCGAGATTCGTCAAGACTCGAGTACTGCAGAGATGATCTTCGACGTTCCAACTTTGATTAGTTACCTCTCGCGCATAACAACGCTTACGACGGGCGACATCATATTCACAGGGACTCCAGACGGAATCGGTGCTGCGCAGGGCAAGTTCCTTTCTGACGGCGACATAATTACGACAACGATCGACGGAGTAGGCACAATTACGAACCGATGTGTTCGTGTAAGCGATTTTCAAGTGGTTAACTGATAATGGCGCTTAACGGTCTCCTCGATATTGAACTCAGTGTCCCTAACCCCGCGGAGTTGAGCGAGTTCTGGGAGCGTCGCGGCATGCTCCGCACAACCGATGGTGTACTAGGTACCGCCGACCGTGCAGTGCAGATGCGCATTCAGGAGGCTGAATACCGCCATATGTCCGAACTGCACATGTC